>JAJXDX010000004.1 GCA_021640185.1 Oscillospiraceae bacterium
CTTTGCGGGCGTCAACGGCAGCGGCAAGCACAATAACTGGTCGATCGCGACCGATACGGGCGTCAATCTGCTGGAGCCGGGCGACACGCCCGCCGAGAACGCACAGTTTTTGCTGTTTTTGTGCGCCGTCATCAAGGCCGTCGACGAGTATCAGGAGCTGCTGCGCGCCTCGGTCGCCAGCGCGGGCAACGATCACCGGCTGGGGGCCAACGAGGCACCGCCCGCCATCGTGTCCATGTTCCTCGGCACGGATCTCAGCGCGATCTTGGATGCGATCCTGCACGATACGCAGTACGATGCCAAGGAGAAGGAGCTGATGCGTATCGGCGTGCATACGCTGCCCAAATTCCCCAGGGATACGACCGACCGCAACCGCACCTCCCCCTTCGCCTTCACCGGCAATAAGTTCGAGTTCCGGATGCCCGGCTCGTCTGCCAGCGTGTCGTGCGCCAACACGGTGCTCAACACCGCCGTGGCGGAGGAGCTGCGCCAGTTCGCCGACGAACTGGAGGGCGCCGCCGATTTCGAGGGCACGCTGCACGAGCTGATCCGCCGCACGATCCGGGAGCATGAGCGCATCATCTTCAACGGCAACGGCTATGACGACGCGTGGATCGGCGAGGCCGAGCGCCGCGGCCTGTCGAACAAAAAGACCACGCCGGATGCGCTGCCCGCCTTCCTGTCCGAAAAGAGCGTCGCGCTGTTCACCGGCCACAAGGTGTTCACCCTGCCGGAGCTGACCGCCCGGTACGAGATCCTGACGGAGAACTACGTCAAGACCGTCCATATCGAGGCGCTGACCATGCGCGACATGGCGCGCCGCGACATCCTGCCCGCGATGAGCCGCGTCAGCGCGGAATTGGCTGCCGCCGGCCGCGAGAAGGAAGCCTTCACCGGCACGGATGCCGTGTACGAGCGCGAGAGCGTCGCCACTCTTGACGCGCTGCTTGCGCAGATGCTGCGTCAGGTCAAAAAGCTGGAGGAGGATCTGACCGTGTCCGAGGTGCCGGGCGACGTGACGAAGCTTGCCCGCTACTGCGTGGAAACGGTGCTGCCGGACATGGCCGCGCTGCGCTGCGTCGCGGACGAGATGGAGAGCATCGCCCCCACCGACCGTTGGCCGTACCCGAGCTACGGCGAGCTGCTGTTCGGCGTGCGCTGACCGAAAATATCCGCAAAAGACCGGCAGACCCGTGCGGGCCTGCCGGTCTTCGTTTTTGTTGCTTTCGCTGCCCGAAGGGGGGTTCATGCCGTCTGCTCCGCCCGGTCAAGGGAGCGCAGCGTTTTGCCGATCAGCACGGCCGAGATCACCGCTGTACACACGTCCGATGCCGGCATCGACCACAGCACGCCGTCCAGTCCGAGGAACACGGGCAGCAGCAGCGCGAAACCGACGCCGAACACGACCTCCCGTAGCATGGACAGCATCGTCGATTCCACGGCCTTGCCCATCGCCTGCAAAAAGATGAAGGTCGCCTTGTTCACGCACGCCGGGATCAGCATGCACAGATAGATGCGGAAGGCCTTGACGGCCAGCGAGGTGTAATAGCGGCTCTCGTTCGCCGCGCCGAACAGCCGGATCAGCGCGCCGGGGCACCCCTCGGCGATCAGCAGCGCGACCGCGCCGACGGCCGCCTCGGCCAGCAGCAGCGTCACGAACAGCTTTTTCACCCGGTCGAACCGCCGTGCCCCGACGTTATAGCCGACGATCGGGATGCAGCCCGCCGCCATCCCGATCACGACGGAGATCACGATCTGGAAGAATTTCATCACGATGCCGACGACCGCCATGGGGATCTGCGCGTACTGCTCCTGCCCGAACACGGGATCGAGCGCGCCGTACTTGCGGAGCATATTGTTAATCGCCGCCATCGCCGCGGCCAGCGAGATCTGCGCCAAAAAGCTGCACGCGCCCAGCCACAGCGTCCGGCCGACGATCCGGATGTCCGGGAGCAGATCCTTCTTCTGCGGCCGCACGATCTTTGCCCGCAGCAGATACCGCAGCGACAGCGCGGCCGTCGCGACCTGTCCGATCACCGTGGCCAGCGCCGCGCCGAACATCCCCCATCTCGCACCGTAGATCAGCACCGGATCCAAGATCAGGTTGATGACCGCGCCCGCCAATGTCGCCAGCATGGCGAACTTCGGGTCGCCGTCGGCACGGATGATCGGGTTCATCGCCTGCCCGAACAGATAAAAGGGGATGCCCACCGCGATCGGGATGAAGTATTCCCGGGAAAAGGCGAACGTTTCCGCGTTCACCCGCCCGCCGAACGCAGTCAGGGCCTCGTCTGCGAACAGCAGATAGACCGCGGCCAGCACGATGCCGGACACCACGCTCAGCGTGACCGAGCCGCCGACGCTGCGCTTGGCGTTTTTCGGTTCGCCCTTGCCCAGCGTGATGCTGACGAAGGCACAGCAGCCGTCGCCGATCATCACGGCGATGCCCAGCGCGATCACGGTCAGCGGGAACACGACCGTGTTGGCCGCGTTCCCGGCCGAGCCGAGGTAGGCGGCGTTGGCGATGAAGATCTGGTCGATGATGTTGTACAGCGCACCGACCAAAAGCGAGATGATGCACGGCACGGCATATCTGCCCATCAGCCTGCCCACCCGCGCGGTGACGAGGATGCTTTGACTTTCTTTCGTTTCCATATCGATACCCTCCCGAAAAGACGCAAAAAAAGGCGTAAGTCCATCCGCTGGACTTACGCCTTTTTGGCTACACACTGTGCTTATTTTACCACATCCGCATCGGCTTTGCAACGGTTTTTGGCGGGGCAGAACGCCGAAAATGCGGCGCCGCCTTCGGTCTTGCTTTTGTCGTTCTTGCCCGCTCACTGCCTGCTGCTGCCCTTGATCTGCAGCCGGAAGCGGAGCGAAGCACGTACCGCGAACGCCTGCTGACGGCCGCGTGCGGACGCTATTTTTCGTGGACGAACATCATGCCGAAGCTGACCGAAAGCAGCAGGCAGCACAGCCAGATCGCCCGGCAGCCCAAGGCGACGGTCAGGATGCTGCCCAGCCCTGCGCCGACGCCGAACACCAAGATCACGCCGAAGTAAGTGACGGCCTTTTGCAGGATCTCCTTATCCCGCACGCGGAAGTAGGCACACAGGGCCTCCGTCCCGGAGCGCAGGTTGCCGATGCACATCGTGCTGGCATAGGCGTGTCCGCGCACCTTGTGGAACGTCTGCACCTGCATGGCGCAGACGAAGGACACCAGCGCGTTGGCCGGCGGCTCGACGGCGGGCGGCAGCGCGCCGACGACGCCCAGCAGCACGATCTCGACAAGCAGGATGATCTGCCGCCAGTGGATCTTTTCATAGCTTTTCAGCCGCAGATGGATCCCCTCCGCGACCGCCGTACCGACGACGAACGAGAGCACCGGGACCAGATATTTCAGCACCGTCGGCCATTCCTGCCGAAACAGCGCCGTGCTCAGCAGCACGATGTTGCCGGTCTGCGCGTTGGCGAACACCTCGCCGCGGCAGGTGTACGTGTAGGCATCCTGAAAGCCGCCGGACAGGACGATGAAGACCGCCGCCCGGAAGCTGTCGGACATCTGTCCGTGGAACGGTTCAAGCCCCTTCATGCGGCTTCCCCTTTTCCGGGAACGAGAACACGAACGCCGTGTACGCCAGCATGAAACACAGCGCATACAGCATCGCGGCGGCACAGCCGTCCCCGGCCAGCCATTCGGCGGCGACGCCGAAGGCGGAGCCGACGGCAAAGCTCGCGGCCGTGAAGCGGCAGTGCCGCTTTTCCTCGTCCGTGGCTTTGGTTACCCGAAAAACGAAGATGCCCATCGCCGCGGCGAACAGTGCAGCCATGACGATCTCCAAGACAGATCCCATGCTCATGGGGTATCCCTCCTTGACTTTCGATGACGGCCATATTATAATACGAATAAAATCATGCGTAAAATGTATGTTAGCTATACATATCATATCTTTTTAGCATGGATGCAAGGAGAGGACTGCCGTGATCGTCAGCTATGACTACTACCGCGTGTTTTATGACGTGGCCAGATACGGGAACGTTTCGCAGGCGGCGAAGGCCACGCTCAACGACCAGCCGAACATGACCCGCACGATCAAAAAGCTGGAGGCGGCCTTGGGCTGTCCGCTGTTTTTGCGCTCCAAAAAGGGGATGCGGCTGACGCCGGAGGGCAAGCGGCTGTACGAGCACGTCCGCATCGCCGTGGAGCACCTTGACGCGGGGGAGGCGGAATTGACCGAGGAGCGCGATCTGCAAAGCGGCGCGGTGTATATCGCGGCCAGCGAGGTGGCGCTGCGCTGCCTGCTTTTGCCGGTGCTGAAAAAATACCGCCTGCTGTATCCGGGGATCCACATCCGCGTCAGCAACCATTCCACGCCGCAGGCCGTCGCCGCGCTCAAGGACGGCACGGCAGACATCGCCGTCGTCACCACGCCCACCGTCCGCATGGCCTCGCTGACGGAAACGGCCGTCCGGCCGTTCACCGAGGTCGCCGTCTGCTCGCCGCATTTCGCGGTGCTGACGAACGGGCCGGTATCGCTGGAGGAGCTGACGCGGTATCCGCTGATCTCGCTGGGCAAGGATACGCGGTCCTTCGCGTTTTATTCCGCCTTGTTCGCCGCGCACGGCCTGCCGTATAAGCCGGACGTCGAGGCGTTTACGGCCGATCAGATCCTGCCCTTGGTGGAGGCCGACCTCGGGATCGGCTTCGTCCCGGAGGAGTTTTTGCGCGACGGCGACGGCATCTGCCGCATCCGCCTGAAGGAGCGGCTCCCCCGGCGGGACATCGTCATCATCAAAAGAAAAGAGCAGCCGCTGAGTGCAGCCGCCAAGGAGCTGGAGCGCATGATCCGGGAGGAGGGCCGCTGATGCCGCTTTGGCAGCGGCGGACGGATGAAGTGCTCGGCTCGTCCCTGCTTGCGGTGTCCGAAAAAATCTTCGGGCTACCGTTTTTCCTCGATTTTCTCGACCGCTGCGCCAACGCCTGCTCGCTGTATCCGCTGCCGGCGGCGCTTACAGGCGTTGCTCGTTTTGCTTATGGGCTCAGACCCTCGTGGCACGCCGTGCTTACCGGGCCGGTCCACCCGGACCAAACACCGATACACCCGAGGGCGTATCGGTGATTTTTTTGCACATGAAGCTTTTCCCCACGGCTGCGACCGTAATGCATCCGATCCGCGGTATGTGGCTGAAAATGCACTCAAGTGTGATCTCATATCGACTGTTACGATACCCGGCGCGTGCAGCGTGGCCTGAGTGTTGTTGCACCTATGGAAAAGGTCCGGATGGCATTTGTTGCGTAAAGATCCTGTCAAGAGCAAAACGCTCTCGGCAGCAAGATCCTTATTTCATCGTTCGCTTGGCGGAGGGCGGTTCGAACCGACGGGAGCTTAACGTCAAGCAGCGCGGATATGAAAGGTCGTCTAAAAGGGCAGCGGAGCTCAATGCATCGTTCAGGCAACTGTCGGCAATACGGCCGGATCGTAACGAAAAAAGCCAACGGACAGATAACGCATAAGCATCACCTGTCCGTCGGTCTCCCCGATCGACAAAGATGTCTTTATGGAAACCTTGTTAAAACCGGCTTTTTCACGGGCTATATCTTTTTATCCCCTTTATAACGGTGCGGGAAAGAGGGCATGAGCCCCCGCGGTCTAACCGCACAAAAGCTCACCGCAAACGGCAGTATGCCGTCTGTAGTCATGTGACAGGATCTGCCTGCCGTTTGGCGGCTTTTTCGCATATGCGGAAAAACGACGATGGCGGCCGTCTTTTTCAGCGGCGCGGAAAACGGTAGATTGCCGCGGAAATGAGCGATTGCAATCTGCCGCCGGGTGCGCTATGCTGAAGACAGTCAAAGACCTGAAGGGCAGTACCGGGCTTTGGACCGGTCGATGTGAGGAGGTGAGCGAATATGCAAATGACAGCTGCAGAGCCTGCAGCCATCTATGTAGATGCGAGCTGCGGCGATGACCGTGCGGACGGTGCGACCCCTGCCACGGCGATCGCCAGCCTGGAGCGACTGGAGAGCTTTACGTTAAAACCGGGCACACGGGTGCTCTTTCGCGCCGGCGGCATCTGGTACGGCAGCTATCACCCTGTCGGCGGCGGTCTGCCGCAGCAGCCGGTTATCATTACACGCTACGGTGCGGGGCCCGATCCGATCCTGTGCGGGACGACAGAGAGCAGCACGGTCTATATCCGCAATATGAGCCATTTGGTGCTGGAACGGCTGGAGATCACACACAGCTGCCGCAAAACGGACCGCCCTCTTCGAGGGGTGTATCTTTGTTATGGCGGTGAGGGAGGCGAATACCGGGATATTTGTCTGCGCGATCTGTATATCCACGACATCGGCGGCTGTGCGCAGCGAGAGGCGGGCGGCTTGGTCATCTGGGCGGATACGGCGGAGCGACCGGTCACCTTTTCCCGGCTGACGGTGGCGGGCTGTACGATCTGCGATCAGGCAGCACAGGGGATAACGTTCTCATCGGTATACAGCTACCGTACCGGTATCGATTGGACGGATAAGCCCTACGCTCCGTCCCGGGATATCCATATCTGTGACAATTACATCGCCCGGTGCGGCGGCGACGGGATCTTCCAGTCGTGTGCAGACGACCCGGTGCTGGAGCGTAATACCGTTACCGGCTGCTGCTTTGCCGGAAACACCGCTTATGCCGGCATTTGGCCGCACAATTCTCAGAGGCCGGTCATGCGCGGCAATGAATCCTTCGGCAATCGGCTGGTCGGCGGTGACGGGCAGGGCTATGATGTGGACATCAACTGCACGGATAGCGTGGTGGAGCGGAACTACAGCCATCATAACGAGGGCGGATCCATTTTGTTGTGTACCTCCGGAGATATCGGCGGCTACAATAACGGTATTCTGGTGCGGGATAATCTCTGCGAGGAGGATCTCGGTCAGATCTTTACCCTGTCCGGCCCCTTGCGGCAGGTCCGGCTGATAGGCAACCGGGTGACGGTGCGTCAGCAGCCCCATACGCGTCTGATCGGCTTTTACCAATGGGGGCAAAGCGGCGGCGGACCGGAGCAGGTCGAGATCGTCGGTAATGACTTTACGTTGGATAGCGACGGTCATGATCAGGTGTGCTGGGATACGCATCCCATCGTGCGGGATAACCGTTTTGCGGGCAGCTATGACTATGGCGACCTATGGATGACCGGGCAAGATCGATCCCAATGAAAATTCGGAGAGGAGCGGGAAAAAGTATGAACATCAGGAAAACAGCCTTCAGCAAATGCCTGTCGATCCTTCTTTGCGCCTGCCTGCTGTTGGGACTTTGCCAAGTGGCCCTGATGCGGGTCGATGCGGCAAGCGGCGAGAGCGGCGTGTGGTTTGAGAAGGGCAAGGAAACGGTTTGGTGGAACTGGGACTGGAACCATGGGCAGGACGGCGGACGGTTCGCCATCACCTACCCCGACGGTGTGTGGACGGCCACGGCGAATTTCGGCTGGGTGGACCATCTGAATACACAGACGGCTGACAGCGCCAACTGGTTGGAGCTGGATCTGGCGGAACACGGGCTTTTGAAGTATGACATCGTCTCAGGGGGCGCGCCCAAGCTGACGCTGGTGCTGAAAGACGGCAATGGCAGCAGGAATATAACCGTTGGCACGGTAGGGACCGGTGCCGGCACCTTCGACTTGGAAAACAATGCGGACGTGAAGGCATTGGCGCAGGACGGTAAGGTGACGGTCCAGGGGCTGTATTTTGACTTCACCGGTGCCGATGGGCAGACCATCGCGGTCAAGGACTTCCGGTTCGCACCGAGACCGGTCACGGAGGAGGTTGCGCCCGACTGGTTCGACCGGGATCAGGCCAACGGCTGGTGGAACTGGGATTGGCGGCACGCGCAGGACGATCAGGGACGGTTCTTCATCACGTTCCCGGAGGATGTGTGGACGCTGAAGACCGGTGCCGATTGGGTACCGCAGGTGAACTCCGACTGGTCGGAGAGCCGCAGCTGGGTGCAGCTCGACCTGAACGTACAGAACACGCTGTATTACGACATCACCTCCGAATTGCAGCCGAAGCTGGTGCTGCGGCTGCAGAACGGGGCGGACGACACCTATGTGACCGTCGGTCAGACGGGCAGCGGCGCCGGGAGCTTTGATCTGGCGGGCAGCGCAGAGGTGCAGGCAGCGGTGCAGGACGGTAAGGTGACCGTCAAGGGCATCCGCTTTGAATTCGCCGGATCGGCGGGCAAGACCATCGCGGTCAAGGACTTCCGGTTCGCGCCGAGACCGGTCACGGAGGAGGTCGCGCCCGACTGGTTCGACCGGGATCGGGCCAACGGCTGGTGGAACTGGGATTGGCGGCACGCGCAGGACGATCAGGGACGGTTCTTCATCACGTTCCCGGAGGATGTGTGGACGCTGAAGACCGGTGCCGATTGGGTACCGCAGGTGAACTCCGACTGGTCGGAGAGCCGCAGCTGGGTGCAGCTCGACCTGAACGTACAGAACACGCTGTATTACGACATCACCTCCGAATTGCAGCCGAAGCTGGTGCTGCGGCTGCAGAACGGGGCGGACGACACCTATGTGACCGTCGGTCAGACGGGCAGCGGCGCCGGGAGCTTTGATCTGGCGGGCAGCGCAGAGGTGCAGGCAGCGGTGCAGGACGGTAAGGTGACCGTCAAGGGCATCCGCTTTGAATTCGCCGGATCGGCGGGCAAGACCATCGCGGTCAAGGACTTCCGGTTCGCGCCGAAAAAGGGCCAGCCGGAAGAGCCGCAGAAGGAACTGCCGCCCGAGTCATGGCTGCTGGATCAGTCGGCAAGCAATTGGTGGAGCTGGGACTGGAACCTGAAGTCCGGAGCCGCCCCTCAGCGCTTTACGGTGGAGCAGGCGGCTGACGGCACCGTGACCCAAAAGATGCTGGGCAGCTTTTTGGATCTGAAATATCTGGCAGCGGATCAGAAGATCGATGTGGATAAGACGCCCTATCTGTTCGTCGATATCACGGCGGAGTATCCCTATGACCTGTATCTGCTGGTTTCCGGCAGCAGTGAGGGCAACAACGGTGTGCCGGTGCAGCGGGACGTTCCGGCCGGGACCTTCAAAAGGCAGCTTGATCTGCGCGAGGTGCTGGCGGACCGCATAAGCGACGGTAAGATCGGTCTGTTCGGCTTCCGCATCGAGCCCAAGGATGACCCCGGCAACAAGACCATCGTGTTCCGTACATTGGATATCGGAGCGGCGGATGCCGAGCTGTTCGGTACCCGTCCGGCAGCCCCGGCTATCAGTGTGGATACGGTGCAGCCGGCGGCGCAGGTAACGCTGACGGTGACGGCACCGGAGGATGCCCGCGCGGTGCAGTACCGTCTGGGCGAGAGCGGCGTTTGGAAAGCCTATGAGGGGCCGCTGACGCTGAAAAAGAACATCCGCGTGTATGCCCGATATGTATCGGCGGACGGCTATTGGTCGATGAGCACCTCTCGGCAGCTGTCCAATGTCATCGCCGGTCATACGGAGGAAGTGCAGCCGGTGCAGCCGATCTGGTTCGATCGGGGAGAGGAAAACGAGTGCTGGTACAACTGGGATTGGCGGCACGGCAAAAACGATGAAGGCCGTTTCTTCATCACGTATCCGGAGGATCGGTGGACAGCCGCGATCGGTCAGAGCTGGGTCAACCGTCTGGAAACGCAGCACAACTTCCAGCGGTATCACGTGACGATCGATCTGGACGAGCAAAATGCGCTGTTCTATAAGATCCAGAGCGAGTTCGAACTCAATGTCAGCCTGAAGGTGCTGGTGGAGAACGGCAGTTACGCCACGGTCAAGGTGGGAACGGTGCCTGCCGGATACGCAGCCGGGTCTTTTTCGCTGGGGGATAACAGCGAGCTGCTGGCGTTGAGCGATGACGACAATAAGCTGGTGGTCTCCGGCCTGATCTTCGACGGCTTCTCGGTCGATCCGGGCAAGAAGTTCCATGTTGACCGCTGCATCTTCGACGGTGAGGATGCGTATTATGAAGGCTATCCCGGTCAAGAGGTGGCCGTGCGGGAGATCGAGCCGGGTTGGTTCTCTGCGGCACAGGTGGATCGCTGGACGACAGAGGGCTTGCCGGTGAATAGCGGCACCGCCGGATCGGTCGCCATCGATGTGGATAACGATTGGCGTTATACCGTTCTGGACCCGGCGCAGTCGACGGAGATCACCTCCGGCGGCGATCCCGTGACGGTGAATTTGAAGGGCGCCGATCATCTGTTTTATCAGATCCGCACCACGACGCAGGTGAAGCTGCAGCTGGCGGTGCGTTCTCAGGGAAAGGTGTTCTATGTAGATGTGCTGACGCTGGATGCAGGGCAGCACGAGGGCAAGACGGATCTGGCAAAAATACAGGCACTGAGCGAACTGGCCAATCACGGCGTACTGCGGGTGATGGGGGTGCGGTTCGTTCCGGTGGATGCGGCTGACGGCAGCACGGTCAAGGTAGATCGGTTCGCCTTTAACCGCGGCTCGGCTGCCTATCCGCCCTACGTGGATGAGGCGCAGGTCGAGGCTGACCGTCTGGCAGCGGCGCAGGCGGACGCGTGGATCCGGGCGATCGGCACGGTGACGAAGGATAGCAAGGCCGCCATCGAGCGGGCGCGGGCCGCCTATGAGGCGCTGACCGCTGTGCAAAAGCATTATGTACAGTATTATCCCGTTCTGACGGCGGCAGAAACAGCCTATGCCGATCTCGTCAATGCCGATAAGCCGGCAGATCAGGTGGATGTGGATGCGCTGCTGCGGCGTATCGATGAGGAGCCGGGTTCGCTGATCGACATTCGGACGGAGAACGGGATCGCTCTTCCGGCACAGGTGTTGGCGGCGGCGAAAAACCGGGATTGTGACCTGCAGGTCAGCGTGTACGACCGGAAAAGCGGTGCTCTGCTCTATGCGGTGCTGGTGGGGGCCGAGGATATGACCGATACCTCCCACGGGTTCGACGCTCGTCTGCAGCCGGAGGAAAAGAGCCTGTCCGACGGCACGGCGGCCGTGCGGTTGTCCGTCAGCAAGGATAATACGGTCGCCGCCTATGTAAAGCTCGGGCTGGCGACCCGCAGCACCGCCTGGCAGGCGGATACGCTGTGGTTTTACCGTCAGCTGGAGGACCGCACGGCGGAGATCGCTTACGGAGCATCGAAGGACGGCGAGAGCGCCTGGTTCTCGATGGCGACCGGCGGCGAATATCTGCTGGCGGCGCGGCGGCTCGCGTCGCAGGAGCGTGACGGAGCCACCTCCGCACCGCTCACCGGTGAGCGGCACACGAAGGCATTGCCCATCGCACTGGCGGTCAGCGCAGCGGCGCTGGCGACGATCGGCAGCGTGGATATCATCAAAAGAAGAAGGGAAATGAGGCATAATGAAGATCAGTAAGATAGCGACCAAATGGCTGTCCGTTGCGGCAACGGCTGTGATGCTCCTATCTATGGCATCGGCAGGCTTTGGCGCATCCGCCGCGGCTCAGACGAAGAAGTTCCTGGATCCCTTTGACGAAAGCTCCTACCAAAAGGTGAACGGCCATTGGACCTTCACCAAGGCAGACCGTTACACGGTCACGCTGCCGGATAACTACGATGTGGATCTGGCTAAGATCGACGGCAACGGCGGCGTATTCGGCTTCAATCCCAATAAACCGGCGCTGGCGGCTTTCAGCACCGGTAAGACGCTTAAGCTGTTCAAGGAGATCTATGGCGACACACCGTATGTCCGAAAGAACAACTTGATGAAAAACTATGTGGCGGTGGAGACCGAAATGGTGTATCACTTTGCCAACGGTTTCAAGGATTTCGAGTTTATGGGGATCGCCAGCTCGGACAGCGGCAGCGGCAACTGGGCGGGCGCCTACGGTATGGAGGAGGATCCCGTGGTAGAATTCTACTACTCCGACCGTGCGGATGGCGGCTGGAAGGCGATGACCTATGCTTCCCTGCGGGTGATGCCCGCCGCGGAATCGTCTACCTATTGCTATTTCACCAACGGTGAACGCAACACCTCCTCCGCCAAGCCGACCATTCCTACCTCGGCTCGGTATCTGAAGATCCGGTTCAAAAACGGCTGCACGTATGATAAGGCCACCGGCAAATGGGAGGAAAATTACAAAAACTGGCAGTGTGTGCTGGGCTACTTGCTGGTCAATGAGTATACCGCTCCGCAAAGCGGCAACAGCGGCTCCGGGAACCAGAGCCAGGTCTCCAAGCCCGGCAGCACCGATCAGACCGGCTCGAGCGTCCCCGGCTCGAGCGCCCCCGGTTCGAGCGCCCCCGGCTCGTCCGGCCGGCCGGATGGCGAAAACGTCACCTCCGGAAGCGTTCCCGATACCAGCTCCGACAACACTGCGGATGTGTCCCAGACCCCCGACGGGAAGCAGCCGGATACGGCGGATAAGCCCGCCAACGGGACCGCCGGGCTGACCGATGAGGAAGTGATCGCCAAATACGGCGACGGCGATACCCGGTTCGAAAAGCATATGGACGGGGACAGTGTGATCTATGTGCTGACCAGTCGGAAGAACGATTGGGTCTTCAACGGTATCCTTATCGCCTGCAATGCAGTGGTGCTGGCCGGCATCGCGGTAGCGGCGATCCTTATTGCCCGCAAAAAGGGCAGCGGGCAGTGATCTTTTCAAACAGAAAGGACGGTGACCACCGATGCGAAAGCCTGCAGCGCCGACCGGCAAAAAGCGGCCGGCAGCCGTATGGCGGGCGCCGCTGCTCATCGCATCGGTGCTGGCTGCCGTGGGAGCGCTTATGCTGGTACATCATGTCTTAAAGCCGGCGGATGCGGTATATATGACCGTAGACGGCACGGCGGTCGGCAGCGAGGAGCTGCGATTTTATCTGCAAAAAAACCGGGCGGCGGCGGTACGCCGTTTTGCCGATAGCCGCCGCACGGCGGAGGCCGGCTTTTGGGATACGCCGCAGGACGGCGTTGCCCCCATAGACTATCTGATCGAACTGGCGACCGATGACTTGCGGCAGGATCATGCCTTGTTCGCCGATGCGGCGCGCCTGACGGACACGCCTTGCCTGACGTTCCGGCAGCTGTGTCAGCAGCTGGAGGAGGAAAATGCCCGTCGGGAACAGGGCACGTTCTATGGAGTACAGCGCTACACGCCGATCACCTATCTGGATCATGTCAAGAGCAACCTGATCCTGCAGCATAAAAGGGAGCTGAAGGCGCAGAACGGTATGTTCTCGCCGGATGAAGCGACGCTGGAGGCGTTCTATAACAGCCACCGGACAGCCGACCCTCTTTTCTGCCGGGAGGATGGCAGTCATAAGCCCTTTGCCGACGTGCGGGCAAAGGTCGCCTATCTGTATGAGCAGGAGGAATACCGCGTCTATCTGCAGACGCTGCTCGGACAGCAGCGGGTCGAAATACAGCGGGACGCGATCCGCCGTTTGGCCGAATCAATGGAAGAACAGGAGGAACCCCTATGAAAAAAGCAGTAGCGTTGCTGCTGAGTCTGGTGCTGATCCTGTCACTGGCCGGTTGTGCCACGGTCACCCGGACCATCATCAAGCGACCGCTGGAAAAGAACGACCCCCCGACGGTCTCCGAGCCTACGTCGCCACCGACGGCGGCACCGACGGAGCCGTCCCGGCCTGCGCAGGAGCCTTCCGTACCGGAGACCCCGGCAAAGCCCGCCGCCCCCTCCGGGGATGCGGCGGTAGATAAGGCGCAGCAGACGGTGGATCTGGTGATGAAGAACACGGTGCCTTATAACGGATATATCCGGGACGAAAGCGGCTATACCGTGTATTATGTGGACAGCGAGAACGGCAACGACCAAAACGACGGTCTATCCCCCCAGCGGGCGTGGCGATCGCTGAACAAGGTCAACGTGAACCGCTTTGCCCCCGGCACCAAGGTGCTGCTCAAACGGGGCTGCGTGTTCGATGAGCCGCTGGCACCGATCACCTCCGGAGAGCCGGGAAAATACTTTATCATCGACGCTTACGGCACAGGCACGCAAAAGCCGCTGATCCAGGGCGGCGGTGAGTCCTCGGCGGTGTCTCTCTCCAACCTCCAATATGTGGAGGTGCGCAATCTGGAGATCACCAACACCTCCGAATTCATGGCGAACCGGTTCGGCGTTTCGGTGCGTTCGGGCGGCTACCTCTCCAGCTCTGTGCTGCGGGAGGGCGGCATGGTGCATCATGTCTATCTCATCGATCTGGATATTCACGATGTGACCTGCACAGACGGCTCCCGCTTTTATGGCGGCATCGTGTTCTATTCCAGCCTGTCGAAGAACCCGGCCGCATTTACGGATGTGTTGGTGCAGGGCTGCACCATCCGCAACACGGGCGGCGCCGGGATCGTCATGGCCTCCGACTATGAACACGGGCCCGGCGTAGGCTGGTCGGTGGGCACCTATTATCCCTCCCAGAACGTCACCTTCCGGGGCAATTACATCGCTCATTGCGCCTCGGACGGTATCTTCCAGTCGGCGGCGAACAATGTGCTGATGGAGTATAACACGGTGGTGGATACCTCTTATGCACAGGGCGCGTATGCCGGTATGTGGCCCCACTATTCCAGTAATGTGGTGATGCAGTACAACGAGGTATACGACACCAAGCTGGTGGGCGGCGACGGTCAGGGCTTCGATGTGGATATCGATTGCGTCAATACCGTGGTGCAGTACAACTACAGCCACGATAACGAGGGCGGATTCATCCTGCTGTGTACCGACGGCTCGGACAACGGATACAACAAGGATATCACCGTGCGCTATAACATCAGCCAGAACGATCGGGGGCAGATCTTTACTTTGTCCGGTCCGATCTCGGATGTCAAGATCTATAACAACACCGTCTACGTGGCGGAAGGCTCCACCAATCTGGTGGGCTCCTATGATTGGGGCGCCGGGAAAAGTCCCGCAGCCGTCCGATTCTCCAACAATCTGTTCTATCTGAACACCACGGGACGCAGCTCACTGCTGATCCCCGACCGGATCGTCTTCGATACCAACCTGTTCTACGGCAGCTACGATTACAGCAACCTGCCGGCGGTCAAGACGATCACGGCCGACCCGCAGCTGAGCGCCCCGGGCAAGGGCGCGATCGGCATGGATACGTTGGCAGGCTATCGGCTGAAGAGCGGATCCCCCTGCATCGATGCCGGTCTGACCTTGGCCTCCAACGGCGGCAAGGACTTTTTCGGCACAGCGGTGCCGTCTGCCGGTCGGGCGGATATCGGCGCAGCAGAATTCGTACACTGAAGCTCTACGGAGCAGCAAGGAGCGTGATGCCACGATGAAATGGACAAGAACGGTCGCCGCGACGGCGACTGCGGTGATGATGGCGGGTATGATGACGGCTTGCGGCGGCAGCGGCGGTGCCGGCGGCAGCGGGCCGGCCTTGCAGAGCCGCAGCCTGCCCGAAAAATTGGAGGGCTCC
This sequence comes from Oscillospiraceae bacterium, assembly GCA_021640185.1. Lineage (GTDB taxonomy): Bacteria > Bacillota > Clostridia > Oscillospirales > Acutalibacteraceae > UBA5905. Next base: position 15,423 of record JAJXDX010000004.1, read on the forward strand.
ACCATCCGGGTGCTGGCCTATGACGGCTGGCAGGAGGAGCATGCCGACATCCGGCAGAATCTGAAGGATTGGTACGGCGTGTCGGTGGAGTATACCGTCCACAACTGGCAGGAGCTGAAGAAAAAGCTCTCGGTGGATCTGGCGGCGAACATCACCTATGATATGGCACCGGTGGGCGCCGATCTGGTGATGAATAAGCTGTGCCAGCCGGTGACGCAGTATATCGACCTGAGCGATCCTATCTTTGCGGACCTGAAGCGCATAGCCGATTCGATGACCTTCGGCGGGGAGCTGTATGGCGCCCCCAGTGTGCCCAACCCCGAGGTGATCATCTACAATAAAGACCTGATCGAAAATCTGGGGTATGATGCACCGCTGAAGCTGTATAACGAGGGCAAATGGAACTGGGATACCTTCAAATCGCTGGCCACCAGCCTCAGCAAGGAGAAGACCGGCGGCGGTGAGAAGATCACGGCGTTCTCCTCTTGGGATACCCGGGTGCTGCTGACCGCCAATGATACCGGCCTTATCCGCTGGCAAAACGAAAAGTATGCGTTGAATCTCGCAGACAGCAAGCTGCGGGAGGCGCTCAACTACTTCAAGGAGCTATGCACCACCGGCGCCTTCACCTCTTGGCAGGGCTGGAGCGGCGCGGATTTCCAGCTGGGCAACTCGGCGATGATCGTGGATCGCTTCGGCAATAAGACCCACTTCGTTTCCGATCTGTCGTTCAACTGGGATTTCGTGCCGGTGCCCACCGGCTATTCCGGCAGCGAGGACGTGACCCCCGGTACGGTGGCGCTGTACGGCGTGCCTGTCGGATCGACGAACCCCTCCGGCGGTGCTGCCTATGCCTATCTGTTTTGCAAGCAGGACTATGATCGGCGTAAGGAATATCTGGCCGGCTATCTCACGCCGGAGCAGATCGGTCGTTTCGAGTCGCTGTATCCCAAGATCACCCGGGAATTCGATATCATAGGGCTGGCGAATACCGACCAGCTGATCTGGGATATTGCCGACGGTGCCGACGTGACCTCAACGCTGGAAGCGTATAAAACCAAGTGGCAAAGCGAATTGGATACCTATACGGCGGCTTTGCCGAAGTGATCTCCGGGGGCCGGGGCAGAAAGGATGACGATGATGAAAAAGACGATCGCATGGCTCGCCCTGTGCGGGGTGCTGGTATCGGCTGTTCCTGCCGCTGCAGCGGCATCCGCCGCAGGCGCGGGAACGGCAGCCGCCGCGGCGGGTACCGCTGCCGAGGCGCAGACGGTCCTCAGCTATAAGGCCTATCGTCAGCAGAATAACGCCATCCCGGAGGCTGCGGCCACGGAGGAGACCGACCGGAGCGTAGAGGCGGCCGCCTTTACAGCCGCCTCCGCCGATGCCGGCATATCCGTTCTGGACGGATATGCCGGTGTCGCCGGTCCGCTGCTGCGGTGGGACACTGCCGATGCCGGCGGTACGGTCACCTGGCGCTTTACGGTGCGCCGCACCGCACGCTACCGTGTGCGTCTGACCTATTATGCGCTGGAGAACAGCTATAGCGACATCAGCTTCGGTCTGCGTATCAACGGTGTGTACCCGTTTCGCAGCTGTGAGCAGCTGTCTGTCTGCAAAACATGGACCAACGAGACACAGGAATTTGCTACCGATGCCCGGGGCGATCAAAAACGGCCGTCAGCGGTGCAGGTGATGACTTGGCAGAGCAGCTTTTTGCAGGATAGCGAAGGGCTGACGAACGATCCGTATACCTTTGTGTTCTGCGAGGGAGAAAACACGGTGACGCTGGAAGGCATCAGTATGGATGTGGTGCTGCGCAGCCTGACGCTGGAGGGGGTCCCCGCCGTTCCGGATCATCAGACGTATCTTTCCGCCTGCCCCTCGGCGCAAACGGAGAATGTAGCGGTGCAGCCGATCATTCTGCAATGTGAGCAGACATCGGCCCGTTCCCATTCCTCTATCGCCCCGATGGAGGACCGCAGCCACGCGGATACGACCCCCTCCGATCCGGTCTATACCCGCTATAACTGCATCGGGGATCGTAACTGGCAGACGCAGGGACAGTGGATCCGGTGGGATTTCACCGTCACGACGGCGGGATACTACAATATCGGTATGCGCGTGCGGCAGAATTATCAGCGGGGTTATTCCTCCGCCCGCCGCATCTATATCGACGGTGCCGTTCCGTTTACGGCGCTGCTGCAGGTCGAATTCCCCTATCGGCGCGGCTGGTATATGCGCACGCTGGGGGATGGCGAAAACGACTATGCCTTCTATTTTGAGGCGGGACAGCACTCCATCACCATGGAGGTGATCCCCGGCGATACGGCGACCCTCAGCGGCACGCTGCAGGAGAGCGTTGCCGCGTTGAATAAGATCTACCGCAGCGTTATCATGCTGACGGGTACGTCGCCGGATCCTTACCGTGATTATTATCTGGGCGATGAGATCCCCGACCTGATCGAGGATATGACTGCCCAGCGGGATATTTTACAGGAGCAGTACAACGGGCTGCAGAACAAATACGGCGGTCGGGATGGCGACACGGCGACCCTGGAGCGTCTGATCGTGCAGCTAAGTGCGTTCATCGAGGACACCGATGCCATCGTGGAGGCGATCGGCAGCTTTTCCGATAATATCAGTAGCCTGTCCTCCTGGGTGGTGCGGCTGAAGGAGCAGCCCCTGAAGATGGATCACATAGAGATCAAGCCGGTGGGACGGAGCTTTACCGATACCTCCGTCGGCTTTTTCGGCAGGGTATCCTATGGGCTGCGTCAGTTTATCGGATCGTTTATTCTGGACTACAATGCCGTGGGCGGCGATACGGAAGCCGTCGGAGAGCCTCTGGATGTGTAGATCTCGCTGGGGCGGGATCAGTCCCAGCTGATCCGGGAGATGGTGGATACCGATTTTTCCCGCACCCACGGCACGCCGGTGAGCATCAAGCTCTCCAAGGGCTCGGTGATCCAGGCGACATTTGCCGGCACCGGTCCGGATGTGGTGCTGTTTGCCGCCGCCGACCAGCCGGTGAATCTGGCGGTGCGGGGCGCTGTGCAGGAGGTCAGCCGGCTGGATCCGGAAAATGCGCTGCTTTCCCAGTTCTCCGAGGAGGAGCTGGTGGCGTTTCGCTACGGCGGCGGGCTGTACGGTGTGCCGCTGACGGCGGATATCCACATGATGTTCGTGCGCACGGATATTTTCGGGGAGCTGGGACTGACGATCCCGGAGACATGGGAGCAGCTGGGGCGGCTGATCCCGACGCTGCAGCGGCGCAATATGAATGTCGGGCTGCCCAAGGTGACCATCGACGGGGCCGGCTTAAGCGTGTTCAACGCCCTGCTGCTGCAGGGCGGGCAGAATTACTACAATGACGACCTGTCCGCCACGGCGTTCGGCACGGAAACGGCGCTGGAGGCGTTTAAGGATTGGACATCGTACTACACCAAGTACGATGTGCCTATCGACTACGATTTTTATAACCGGTTCCGCTCCGGCGAGATCCCCATCGGCTTTGAGAGCTATACGCTGTATAACAAGCTGGCTGTGGCGGCGCCGGAGATCGCCGGTATGTGGAAGATGCTGCCGATGCCGGGCACCGTACAGGCGGACGGCACGGTGGACCGCGCGACGTCGGTGAACTGTTCGGCGGCGCTGATCATGAACAACGGCTGCGACACGCAGGCGGCGTGGGCGTTCGTTTCCTGGTTCGCCGGGGCGGAGATGCAGGCCTCCTACGGGCGGCGGCTGGAGGCGTTGGTAGGCGAGGCTGCCCGGTATAACACGGCTAACCTGCAGGCGATCCGCCTGCTGCCCTGGACGCCGTCCGAGGCATCGCTGATCCTGACGCAGATGCAGGCGGCTAAAGGGATCCCCCAAAGCATCGCCAGCTATTATGTGACACGCAACCTGTACAACGCCTACCGCCGGGTAACGGTCAACAACACCAACCCCCGGGAGGTGCTGTATCGGTACGATCGGCAAATGAACGAAGAAATAGCTCGCAAACGCGAAGAGTTCGGGCTGCAGTGAGCAAGGGAGGTATCCTTAGGTGGAACGGACCGTACGCCGGCAAACGCTCTGGCGCAACATCAAAAAAAACCGGGATAACTACCTGATGCTGGTGCCGTATTCGGTGTTTTTCATCGTGTTTACGGTCGTGCCGATCTTGGTGGCTATCTATTTGAGCTTTACCTATTTCAATCTGCTGCAGCCGCCGCAGTTTCGCGGCCTGTTCAACTATGCCCGCCTGTTTCTGGAGGATGAGGTTTTTCTCAGATCGCTGAAGAATACGCTGGTGTTTGCGGTCATTACCGGCCCCATCAGCTATTTTCTGTGTATCCTGTTCGCGTGGCTCATCAATGAGCTGGGTGCGGTGATGCGCAACGTGATGACGCTGATCTTTTATGCGCCGTCCATATCCGGTTCGCTGTATGTGATCTGGAGCTTTATCTTCAGCGGCGACAGCTACGGGCTGGTCAACAGCACGCTGATGCGGCTGGGGATCATTGCCGAGCCGGTGCTGTGGCTGACCGACCCCCGCTATGCGCTGGGCGTGATCATCGTGGTGCAGATCTGGCTGTCTCTGGGCACATCGTTTCTGGCGATGATCGCCGGCCTGCAGGGCGTGGACAAGAGCCTGTATGAGGCGGGAGCCATCGACGGCATCCGCAACCGGTTCCAGGAGCTGATGAAGATCACGCTGCCCTCCATGGGACCGTCGCTGATGTTCGCGGCGGTGATGCAGATCTCCGGTTCTTTTTCTGTAGGCATGATCTGTAATGCGCTGGCGGGCTTTCCCAGCACAGATTATTGCGCCTCGACCATCGTGACCCACATTATGGACTATGGGAACAACCGGTATGAGATGGGCTATGCCTGCGCTGTGGCGACGGTGCTGTTTTTAATGATGTTTACGATGGATCGGCTGGTCAGGCTGGTGCTCAGACGTTTCAGCAACGGTTGAAACAGGGGAAGGAGCGAATAGACCGATGAAACGAACGGGACCGGCGTCGGTGTCGATGAAAAACGGGAAAAGCGGCATCCGGATCGCCCGCTCACGGGGCGGCGATATAGGGGTGTTTCTGTTTTTGCTGATCACCGGGGCGCTGATGTTTTTGCC
>JAJXDX010000241.1:0-2696 GCA_021640185.1 Oscillospiraceae bacterium
CCGCATACACCGCCCGCACCGTCCCGGGCGACGCGCGCCCGGCCAAAAAGATCCAGCGGTCGAACGCCCGCTGCCGCACCAGCTGCCGCACGAGGGGGCGCTCCCCGATCTCGTCCGCGCTGCGGCCGTGCAGCGAGCCGACCACCGCCGCCCCCGCACGGGCACACGCCGCCACCGCCTGCACCTCGTCCCCGTCCCCCAGCTCGTCGATCACGATCAGCTGCGGGGCAAGGCAGCGCACGGCCCGCAGCATCCCCTCCGCCTTCGGCGTGCCGCGCAGCACATCGCACCCCGGCAGCCCGGCGACGCCGGACAGCTCCCCGCGCTCGTCGACGACGGCGACGCGCATACCGCGCGCGGCCAGCCGCACGGACAGATCGCGCAGCAGGCTCGTTTTGCCGCTGGACGGCTCGCCGACAAGCAGGGCGTTCCTCGGCGCGCCGCCCCCGGCCACGATATCCGAAAGCGCGGCGGCGCACCCGACGTGCATCCGCGGCAGGCGGATGCACAATGACGTCACGTCGCGCACGCTGTGCACCGCCCCGTCGCGCAGCACGGCCGTACCGGCCACGCCGACGCGGATGCCGCCCGGCACGGCGATGAAGCCCTGCCGCAGCTCCTCCTCGTGGGCATAGACCGAATATTCGCAAAAGCGCAGAAAGCACGCCTCCAGCTGACGCGCGCCACACGTCAGCAGACCGCGCTGGCGCAGGGCAGTGACGCCGCCGGGAAGCAAAAACCGCTCCCCCTCCGGCAGCGAGAGCGTCACCGGCCGCTCGGCGCGCAGTCGGATCTCCTGCACGCGCGCGGCGATGTCCGGCGGCAGCGCCGCCAGCGCCGCGCACCATGCGGACGGCAAAAACGGGGCAAGCCCGGCGAAGGCGGACGATCCTTGTTTTTTGCTCTCCATGCCTGTCCTCACCTCTTGTCCCATGTATATGGCCCGCCTGTCCGCCGTATGACAAAAAGATCCCCGGCTGCGGATGCAGCCGGGGGTCTGGATCACCTTTCCGCGCCGTAGTCGAAGATCTTGCCGAGGATGTTCGATTCGTCGTCGAACACCTCGGTCAGCGCATCCGGGACATCGCCGAGCAGCACGGCCTCCGCTGCCGAAAAGTCGGTATCCAGCGTAGCGGTCGTGCGGCCGCCGGGCGTGACGATGTACAGGCTGACCTGCACGCCGACGGTGACGCGGTAGGCGGTCTGGTTGATGCCGACGCCCTCGAGCGAGGAGGAAACGGTGGTGAACACGCTGCTCGTTACGCTCATCGGGAAACGGATGAGCGGCCCCCAGCCGCTGAGCAGATCCCACCCGAGCGCCGTACCCAGCGGGATCGCGACCGAGATGCCGGTCATGCCGTCGAGCGCCTGCATGATCGCGCTGCCGATGGCGGTCTTTAATCGGTTGACGGCGGACGCGTCGGTCACGACGGACGAGAGCTTCTGCGCATCGGTATACGTCGTGCGGATCATGCCCGCGCACAGGTCGGCATTGTCGGCGATCACCCGCTCGGCAGCGGTATTGGCCGTGCGCTCCGCGATCCACAGCGCCTCGCTTTCGGCAAAGGTGAGCAGCAGCGGGCGGCAGCGCTCGATCAGCGGCACGGCCAGCAGCACCGGCACCAAAACGAACGGCAGCAGCCGCACCCACAGCGGCCGCCGTCTGCCCCAAACGCCGCCGCTGCCGCGGATCAGCCGCCGCAGACGCAGCCGTCGGTCCCGGCGCTTCATCGCCCCGCCCCCTCTCTGGCTCAGGGTATGCAGAAAAGCTGTCCGGGGACAAAAGATCGGCCTCACGCCGCTTTTGCGGCGTGAGGCCGATCGGAAGGTCATGTCTGCGCCGGTGCCTCGCCGGACGGCGAAGGCTCTCCCTCGGCGGGCGGAACGCGCTCGGTCAGCTTTTTGCGGCATTCCACGCCCTCGTAACGCAGCTTGAACTGTGCGCGGGCATTGTAGACCTTTTTGCACGACGGACAGGTAAGTCTGGCACAGAACGCCCGGTTGCGGAAATGCCATTTGCCGTCCCGGCCGCCGACGGGCTGCAGCGTCCGGCCGTCCGCCGGGCAGGTGAAATGCAGCTCGCTGCGGCGCACGAGGGGGCTGTCGATGTCGTCGATCACCGTCACCTTGAAGGTGGCGCGGCGATAGAACTCGCCGTCCGCCGCCTCGACGGCGGCGGCGAGCGATGCCGGATCGCCGACCTTTTGCAGGATGCGGGCCGTCAGCAGGCTGTCGTCCGGCGCACGGTGCAGCGAGAGGGCATCCTCCGGGATGCCCAGCAGCTCCCCTGCGCGCGCAAGCCCCAGCTGCTGCCCCGCCGCTGCGTCCATGCGCCGCTGCGCGTAGGCCTGAAGATCCAGATAGTTCCGCAAAAACGGGATCTGCTCCCGGCCGTAGAAGAACCGGCAGTTCTCGATCAGCACCAAAAGATCCGTCGTGCTCCACGTCAGCACCGCCGTGTCCCCGTCGCCGATGAACGCGGAAAACGCGCGCACCGCCGTGTCGAAATCCGTGCCGTCCGCCAACTCCTCGCCGGTGATGTTCGTCAGCTCCGACACGATGCCGGACAGCTTTTTGCTGACCGACGGGCGGACGATCGCCTGAAAACGGTCGGTGATCTGCAGCCGATCGTCGAGCGCCACGGCCCCGATCTCGATGATCTCCGAGTCGAAGAAAAACGGCTCCCGGATGGTGCT
>JAJXDX010000241.1:2706-4120 GCA_021640185.1 Oscillospiraceae bacterium
ACGCGCCGTTCCATTCGAGGTCCGTGACGATGTACCGCATCCGCACGCTCCTTAGCCCATCTCGCCGAGCGTGCGCCCGCCGAGCAGGTGGAAATGCAGGTGCTGCACGGTCTGTCCGGCATCCGCGCCGTTATTGGTCAGCACACGGTAATCCGTCACGCCCAGCTTTGCCGCGATCTTGGGGACCGTGGCGAAGATGTGCGCCACGACGGCGCTGTTGTCCGCCGTCAGGTCGCGCACGCCGGACAGGTGCGCCTTGGGGATCAGCAGCACGTGCACCGGGGCCTTGGGGTCGATATCGCGAAAGGCGAGCATCTGCTCGTCCTCGTAGACCTTATCGGACGGGATCTCGCCCGCCGCGATGCGGCAGAACAGGCAATCCTTGTTTTCCATCGCGATGCGCTCCTTTCTTAGTCGTGCAGCATGCCGGCCAGCACGTCCGCCGCGGCCGCGACCACGTCGTCGGCACGGTCGACGTCGCGGCCGCCCGCCATGGCCTGATCCGGACGTCCGCCGCCCTTGCCGCCGCAGACGGCGGCGACGGCGCGCACGATGTTGCCCGCATGGGCGCCGCGTGCGACCGCGCCGGGCGTGGCGGCAGCCAAAATACTGACCTTATCCTGCGTGGCGGTGACGAGCACGACCACGCCCTCGCCCAGCTTATCGCGCAGGGTATCGCCCAGCTCGCGCAGGCCGGCGGCATCCATCTCCGGCACGCGCGCCGAAAGCAGCTTCACGCCGCCGACCTCGCGCACCTGCGACAGCACGTCGCCGAGCGTGCTCTGCGCCAATTTGCTTTTCAGCGCATCGTTTTCGGCGGTCAGCTCCCGCTCGTGCGCGAGCAGGTGGGCAAGCTTCTCCTCGACCTCGCCGTCCTTGGCCTTGAGCAGCGACGCGACGTGCGCCATGCGCTGCTCCAGCGTATGATAGAAGGCCAGCACGTTATCGCCGGTCAGTGCCTCGATGCGGCGCACGCCTGCGGCGATGCCCGCCTCGCTGACGATCTTGAACAGCGCGATCTGCCCGGTGTGCGCCACATGGGTGCCGCCGCACAGCTCCTTCGAATAGTCGCCCATGCTGACGACACGCACGGTGTCGCCGTATTTTTCGCCGAACAGCGCCATCGCGCCGCTCTTTTTGGCCTGCTCGACCGACATCTCCTCGGTCGTGACCGGCAGGTCCGCCGCGATCTGCGCATTGACCAGACGCTCGACCTCGGCGATCTCGTCCGCCGTCATGGGCTGGAAATGCGCGAAATCGAAACGCAGACGCGTCGGCGTGACGAGCGAGCCCTTCTGCTCGACGTGGCTGCCGAGCACGGTGCGCAGCGCCTTTTGCAGCAGGTGGGTCGCGCTGTGGTCCTTGCAGGTGGCGGCGCGCTTTTCGGCATCGACCGACAGCGTTACTTCCTCGC
>JAJXDX010000242.1 GCA_021640185.1 Oscillospiraceae bacterium
TGCTCGATGCGGACGGCAACGTGATCTCCACCACCAAGCCGGCGGTCAAGCGGCAGGTCATCTCGGCCTCTACGTCGCAGCGCGTGTCGAAGATGCTGGCGGACGCCGTCAACGGCGGCGGTTCCAAAAACGCGTATGTCGCGGGCTACCGCGTCGCGGGCAAGACCGGTACGTCGGAAAAGCGCGATATGCAGGGCAATCAGGTCGTTGCCTCGTTCGCCGGGTTCGCCCCGGCGGACGATCCGGAGATCGCCGTGCTGGTGCTGCTCGATCAGCCGCAGAGCCGTATCCGCTACGGCGGCACGATCAGCGCGCCGGTCGCGCAAAAGATCTTCGATGCGGTGCTGCCGTATCTCGGCGTCGAGCCGGCGTACACCGCCGAGGAGCTGGCAAAGCTCAGCCGCACCACGCCGAACACCGTCGGCAAGGAAAAGGCCGCGGCGCTGACGCAGCTGTCCGGCTCCGGCCTCAAGGCGATCGTCGTCGGCGAGGGCGCCACCGTCGTGCGCCAGTGTCCGGAGGCGGGGCAGTCCGTCCCGTCCGGCGGCACGGTGCTGCTGTATACGGAGGAGGGCGGCGACCAGACCGTCAAGATGCCCGGCCTGACCGGCCGCACCGTGACGGAGGTCAACACGATCGCCTCGTCGATGGGGCTCAACGTCCAGCTCACCGGGCTGGTCGTCGGCTCCGGCGGCACGGCCGTGTCGCACACCCAAAGCATCGCGGCCGGGACGGCCGTGCCCAAGGGCACGGTCGTGAAGGTCGGTTTCCTGTACACGGACACCAACGACTCCACCGGGCAGGGCTGATCCCGCCCGGCGGAAGGAACAGAGAAGAAACGGCGCCGCGTGCGCGAAAGAGAGGATGATCGGATATGAAACTTCATGACCTGCTGCGGGACACCGGGCTGGTGGCCGACGCGATCGATACCGATTGCGAGATCACCGCCATCACCTGCGATTCCCGCCGGATCGAGCCGGGCTGCCTGTTCGTCTGCATCCCCGGCACACGCACCGACGGCCACCGCTACGCGGCGGACGCGGAGCGCGACGGCGCTGCGGCCATCGTGGTGCAGCGCGATCTCGGGCTGCGCACGCAGCTGCTCACCGATAACGCCCGCCGCACGTGGGCGCAGATCTGCGCCAACTGGTTCGGCCGCCCGTCGGAGCGCCTGCACCTGATCGGCGTCACCGGGACCAACGGCAAGACCACCACCACCACCCTCGTCAAATCCATGCTGGAATACGCCGGGCATAAGGTGGGGCTGATCGGCACGGTGTGCGATATGGTCGGCGACCGGGTGCTCCCGGCGGAGCATACCACGCCCGATTCGTACGATCTGCAAAGTATGCTGGCCTTGATGGTCGTCGAGCAGTGCGACTACTGCGTCATGGAAGTGTCGTCCCACGCGCTCGATCAGCAGCGCGTCGCGGGCTGTTTTTACGACATCGGCGCGTTCACCAACCTCACGCAGGATCATTTGGATTACCACGGCACGATGGAGAACTATCTGCAGGCCAAAAAACGCCTGTTCTCGATGTGCCGCACCGGCGTGGTGAACATCGACGATCCGCACGCCGCGCAGATGATGGCGGGCGAGAGCTGCCCGTTCGTCACCTTCGCCGTCGATGACGATCGCGCCGACTTCGTCGCGCGCAACGTCCGCCACCGCGCGGACGGCGTGGGGTTCGAGCTCGTCGGCACGGGCCATATCGGTCGCGTGCAGATGCCGATCCCCGGCCAGTTCTCGGTCTATAACGGCCTGACGGCCGCGGCGATCTGTCTGGCCGCCGGGATGCCGTTCGACGATGTCGTGGCCGCGCTGTGCCGCGTGCACGGCGTCAAGGGCCGCGCCGAGGTCGTGCCCACCGGGCGGGATCTTACCGTCGTCATCGACTATGCGCATACGCCGGACGGTCTGCAGAACATCTGCCGCACGCTCGGGGAGTGCTGCGGCGGCCGTCTGGTGACGCTGTTCGGCTGTGGCGGCGACCGCGACCGCGGCAAGCGCCCGCAGATGGGCAAGATCGCCGCGGACCTGTCCGACTTCGTCGTCGTCACCTCGGATAACCCCCGCTCGGAGGAGCCGGGCGCGATCATCGCGGATATTCTGGACGGTATGCGGGATACTAAGACCCCCTACACCGTGATCGAAGACCGCGTGCAGGCGATCCACTGGGCGATCGCGCACGCACAGCCGGGCGATACGCTCCTGCTGGCCGGAAAGGGACACGAAACGTACCAGATCCTGCGCGACGGCGTCATCCATCTCGACGAACGTGAGGTCGTCGCCGATGCGCTGCGCGGCACGGCGGAAAACGAAAAGAGAGGAAAGTGAGGGGTATCCGATGAGCGTCAAAAACACGGTCATCTTGGCGGTGACGGGGCTGCTGTCGTTCCTCATCTCGGCATGGGCGGGCAAGGCGGTCATCCCGTGGCTGCATAAGCTGCATTTCGGGCAGACCATCCTCGAGATCGGGCCCAGCTGGCACCAAAGCAAGCAGGGCACGCCCACGATGGGCGGGCTGCTGTTCATCGGCTCGTCCACGGTCGCGCTGCTCGTCGCCGTCGCCGTGTGCGCGCTCACCGGGCTGCGCACGCTGTTCGGCGTGCCGTACGAGGCCGCCCGCCTGATCGCCGGTGTCGCTCTGGCGCTCGGCTGCGCGGCGATCGGCTTCATCGATGACTACATCAAGGTCGTCAAAAAGCGCAACAAAGGGCTTTCTCCGCTGCAAAAGCTGTTTTTGCAGCTGCTGCTCTCCGCCGCCTATGCGACGGTGCTGTATATCTACGGCCACGGCGCGTTCAAGATCCCGTTCTTCGGCAATGTGGAATGGGGCGTGTGGTACATCCCGTTCACGATGTTCGTCGTCGTCGCCATGACCAATGCCACCAACCTGACCGACGGCGTCGACGGCCTGTGCGGCATGACCGGCTTCATCGCCGCGCTCGCGCTGCTGCTGCTGTCCGGCATCGCCGGCGCCTACGGCGAATGCCTGATGAGCGTCGCGCTCGCCGGCGGCCTTGCGGGCTTTTTGCTGTGGAACCTCCATCCCGCCCGCGTGTTCATGGGGGATACCGGTTCGCTGTTCATCGGCGGCACCCTCACCGCGATCGCCTTCGGGATCGAGCAGCCGTTCCTCCTCGTCCCGGTCGGCATCCTTTACATCGCGGAAAATCTGTCTGTTATTCTACAGGTCGGATACTTCAAGCTCACCCACGGGAAGCGCCTGTTCAGGATGAGCCCTCTGCACCACCACTTCGAGCTGTGCGGCTGGAGCGAGAACAAGATCGTGGTCGTGTTCTCGGCCGTGACGCTGCTCGGCGGTCTGGCCGCGGTGCTGCTGGGGCTGTACGCATAAGCAGCAAAACAACGACGGAAAGGAGCGCGTCACACGATGGAAAACGGAAAGAAAGCACAGCTCGTGCCGCTGTCCGCCGCCCGCGAAAAGACACAAAAGCCCAAGCGTCGGCTGCGGTTCTTCGACCTGTCCAACGGGTTCGATATGCCGTTTTTCGTGCTGCTGATGGTCATTTTGGTCATCGGTCTGGCCACGCTGTATTCGGCCAGTCACGTGTACGCGCTCACCTATGAAGGCGACAGCTATTACTATATCCGTCGGCAGCTGCTGTGGGTCGTGATCGGCATGGCGGCGATGTTCTTCACCTCCATGATCGATTATCACATTCTGCACCGGTTCGCGTGGCTGCTGTGGCTCGCCTCGCTCGTGCTGTTGGTCATCGCTTATATCTCGCCGTCGTCCACCGGCGTGCACCGCTGGATCCGCGTGCCCGGCCTCGGGCAGTTCCAGCCGTCGGAGGTGGCCAAATTCGCCTTGGTGCTGCTGTTCTCGCACCTGATCTCGCTCAACCACAAGCGGATGAAAAAGTTCCTCGGCGGTCTGGTGCCGCTGCTGCTGATCCTCGGCGTCACCTGCGCCCTCGTCATCATCGAGCCGCACCTTTCCGGCACGATCTTGCTGGCGGCGCTGGGGCTGGTGATGATGTTCGTCGGCGGCGTGCGCTGGGGCTGGCTGGCCGGTCTGGTCGGCGCGGGGGGCGCGGGCGTCGTGTTCATGACCACCGTCCTCGGGTACGAAAAG
>JAJXDX010000243.1 GCA_021640185.1 Oscillospiraceae bacterium
AGCTGAGGATCACGAACGCCGGCAACCTGGCACTCAAGTACAAGATCGGCATGAATGTTGTTTCGGAGACCGCCGGTATAAACAAGGCAGGTAATTCCTATAAGCTCTCCGAGTACCTGAAGGTTGCGACAACGGGTATCCAAGCTTATCCGGCCGAAGGCAGCATCGGCGAAATGATGGAACGGCTGATTTTCCAAAAAGGCGACTTTGGCATGTGGACGGCACGCGATTTTGCCAATTTTGAGTTGGAATATGCATCCAACGGAAATGTCCACGAGCTGAAGCCCGGCGCAGCGCAGATCCTCGGCATGAAGGTCTATATGCCCACGACGGTGGGCAACGAAGCCAATGCTATCTCGCCCGACAAGGCGGCCTCGATCAGCTTTGGCCTGAGCGTCGTTGCTACGCAGTACACCGTCGAGCGCGACAGCTATGATAATAAGTATGATCAGAACGCTCAGTATCCGGAAGTTTCTTATGCGCAGGTTTCCACTCAGGACGAATTGGACGCAGCGCTGACGAAACCGACTGATGCAAACGGCGAGCCTACCACGAAGGTTGCTATTGACCTCAAAAAGGCGGGTACCTACAACCTCACGGACGGTATTGCCAAGAGCAAGGATGTCACCTTTATCGGGACTAAGAACACGGTTATCGATGTTTGCCAGAGCCTTGATGGCGAGAGCGGTGCAAACAGCGGCATGAACTATCAGGATGGCGCTGTCCTTGCATTCAAAGGAGTAACGATCTTGGGTCAGGCGTCCGGCAATTATGGCGGCATCGTGCGTGCGACAACGACCTTTGAGGATTGCACGATCAAAGGAAAGCTGACCCTGTACGGCGATGCAACATTCATTAACTGCACGTTTGAAAATCCGGATGATTACTCTATCTGGACTTGGGGCGCAAAGAATGTGACCTTCAATGATTGCACATTCATGACAGGCGGAAAGGCAATCAATCTTTATGGTGGAGCTGATCACCCGGAAGCGCCCACTACTATTCTGACCGTTAACAACTGTGTTTTTAACGACAGCAACGATGGCGCTAAGGGTAAAGCGGCTATTGAGATCGGCAACGACTATGGTTCTACTTACATTCTGACGGTGAAAAAAGCGCAGGTCAATGGTTTTGCGATCAACACAGAAGGAACGAACACCGGCAGCAAGCTGTGGGCTAACAAGAAAAGCATGGATGCTGCACACCTGACTGTTATCATCGACGGTGTCAAGGTCCAGTGATTTTTAGTCCGCCCTCTTTCCACCTTCGGGCGGAGGGGCGAGCGGACAGAGATGCCCGCCTTCGGCCTTGACCGAGGGCGGCGGCAACAGCGACGATGACCTCGGGCGCGGCGGATGACATCCGCTGCGCCCGAGGTGTTTTTTGTGCGGACGATTCCGCGCAAAGCTGACGATCTTTTCGCCGCAGACAGGAGATCTTGGGCTTTCCGCAGGCGGAGAGCGTGATCCGTCCCTCTTGCCGCTTTTGGATCCGCGGGAGGATCATATCGGGCCGGAGAGCGTGATCCGAAAATGGCAAGAAAAGCAAAAAATACGTCTTGCATAATCAAATGAACGATGGTAAAATTTGCGTGTCCGGGCGTGGAACGGCCGGGCAGCCGATAAGCAGGAAGGAAAGATCATGAAAATTGCACAGTCGGCAACTTGGACAACTGTGATGGCAACATTTACCGGCATTTGGTCAATTTGACTAAATCGGCGGGCGATGTCTGCTCTTCCGTGTGATACCTCCGTTTTTGTCGGTAGGACGGGGCGTATCCGGCGACCCTTACCGGCAAAAAAATCATAGGAGGAAAAAACCATGGCAAACACCAAACGCGCACTGCTGACCAGTGCGCTGGCGATCGTGGCTTGCGTCGCGATGCTGATCGGTTCCACCTTCGCGTGGTTCACCGACACGGCCAGCACCGGGGTCAACAAGATCCAAGCGGGTAACTTGGATGTCAAACTGGAGTACAAGAATACGAAGGGCGCTGACTTCAAGGAGGCAAAGGCGGATACGCCGGTGTTCAAGGATGGCGCCCTGTGGGAGCCGGGTCACGTGGAGTACGTCGTGCTGAAGGTCAGCAACGCCGGCAACCTGGCGCTGAAGTACAAGCTGGGCATCAACATCGCCAGCGAAAAGGAAAGCACCAATGTGTACGGCGATACCTTCAAGCTGTCCGACTACATCCATTTTGCGGTGCTCAACGGTGACAAGACCGAGGGCGACATTAACCGTGATGCTTTGGTGGGCGAGGCCGGCGAAGGTGCCGCGCTGAATGAGGGCTACACTGCAGATGGTCAACTGAGCAAGAAGGGCGATGCGAATATCGTCACGCTGGTGGTCTGGATGCCTACCACCGTGGGCAACGAAGCCAACCACAAGACGGACGTGGATGCTCCGGAGATCGATCTCGGTATCACCGTCGTGGCTACGCAGGACACGGTGGAGAGTGACAGCTTCGGCAAAGACTATGATGCCAAGGCGACGTATCCGGTGCTGGCCGTCGGTAAGGTCAAGGACGATAATGATACGGTGCTGAAGGATAAGCCTGTCGATCACACGGTCAAGCTTACGGCTCCGGCCGGTTCGTTGGACAACGCCACCAAGAAGCTGACGCTTGAACTGGTGGACAGCGCCACCCCCGCGACGATCACGGTCACCACGACCCAAGACAGCAAGAGCGTCGAGGTGAAGCTGAAGGATCAGAACGGCAAAGAAGTCAGCGCGAAGAACGGGTCGCTATTCACCATCGAAGTGGATATCGGCAAGGACCGTACCGGCGTGGCGATGTACCACGACGGCGTCAAGATGACCGATGACGGCAGTGCGCTGCAGGACAAGGATAACCACTTCGTGTACGATAAAGCGACCGGCTATGTCACGATGAAGGTGAGCCATTTCTCGCCGTTTACGGCGGTGTACACCAAGGCGAACTGGAGCGACGGCGTGTCGGCGGACGATAAATACGAAACGCCGGTGGACGAGAACGGAAAGGTCGTTACGATCGCTTCGGCCGAGGAACTGGCGCTGTTCGCCAAGCAGGTCAACGGCGGTAAGAGCTACAAGGGCTATACGGTGAAGCTTGCTGCCGATATCGATCTGGGGGACAACCTGTGGACGCCGATCGGCAAGAGCGGCAGCACTTTCCAAGGCGTGTTCGACGGGCAGGGGAAGACCATCAGCAATCTGCTGATCGACAGCAGGTACAGCAGCGACATGGGGCTGTTTGGTGTTACGACGAATGGCGAGATCAAGAACTTCACCCTGCACAACGCGCAGGTGACCGGCTATCTTGATGTCGGTGCGGTCGCCGGAACGCCCTACACCTCCAAGTATTCCAACATCAAGCTCACCGGTGATGTGCGGATCAACGGCTATGCTTATGTCGGCGGTATGTTCGGAAAGAACGCCTATGCTGATTTGACCGATCTGACGATCGATGTAACGGCCGGGAGCTATGTGAAGGCCGATTCGAAAAACTATCGTACGTATGTCGGCGGATTGGTCGGCTTCATGGGTGAAGGCAACCAGACCGTGAAGAATGTGACTTCGAACATCAATGTTACCGGCACGACGTGCGATGTTGGCGGCATCACCGGGATCGCGCATTACGGCAATACGTTCATCAACTGCCACAGCTCCGGCGATGTTACGCTGACTGCGGCGCAGGACGCAGGCGATGAACTGGAAGTGGGCGGCATTGCCGGCGTTTGGCTCAACACAGCCGGACAGACGGTGACGCTGACCGGATGCAGTTATTCCGGAAAGCTGTCCAGCTACAACGTTAAAACGGGCTACGTCACGAAGTTCCCCTATGACGGTCTTGTGGGTTTCAAATATAATCGGGATAGCAACGATGGTACTTTGACGATCAACTGATCCCCCGTTCTCTCCGCCCGATCTGGGCGGAGGGGCGATCGAAGGGCACAGGCCGAGGTGTGTGCCTTTCGATCGCTCGGGCGGGATCGACGGCCGGGCGGGTCGATGAGCAAGGAGGAAAGATCATGAAAATTGCACGATCGGCGATCTGGACAACGGGGGGGGCACCGTTCGCTATCGTTTAGTCAATTTGACTAACGGATCGGG
>JAJXDX010000244.1 GCA_021640185.1 Oscillospiraceae bacterium
CCGGCGATGATGGTCTGGCCCGTTTCCTCGTCGGTGTAGGTCTTGAAGGTGGGGTCTTCCTCCGCGAGCTTCGCGAGGGCGATGCCCATCTTCTCCTGACCGGCCTTGGTCTTCGGCTCGATCGCCACGCGGATGACCGGCTCCGGGAACTTCATCGATTCAAGGATGATCGGATGCTTCTCGTCGCACAGGGTGTTACCGGTGGTGGTGTTCTTCAGACCGATGGCGGCGGCGATATCGCCGGCGTACACGACATCGAGGTCTTTGCGGTGGTTCGAGTGCATCTGCACGATGCGGCCCAAACGCTCGTCCGCGTCTTTATTGGAGTTGTAGACGGTGCTGCCCGCCTGCACGGTACCGGAATACACGCGGAAGAACGCGAGCTTGCCGACGAACGGATCGGTCGCGATCTTGAACGCGAGGGCCGCGAACGGCTCGGTATCGGAGGAATGACGGACTTCCTCTTCCTCCGTCTCGGGGTTGATGCCCTTGATCGGGGGGACGTCGACCGGCGACGGCATATAGTCCACGATGGCATCGAGCAGCTTCTGCACGCCCTTGTTGCGATAGGACGTGCCGCAGGTGACCGGCACCATGGTGTTGGCGATGGTGGAGCGGCGGATGACCGCCTTGATCTCGTCAACGGTGATCTCCTCACCGTTGAAGTATTTCTCCATCAGCGTTTCGTCCTGCTCCGCGACGTGCTCGAGCAGCTCGTCGTGGTACTTCTGGGCGATCTCCTTCATGTCGTCGGGGATCTCCTCGACGCGCATATCCTTGCCGAGGTCGTCATAGTAGACGTCCGCGTTCATCTCGACGAGATCGACGATGCCCTTGAAGGTATCCTCGGCCCCGATCGGCAGCTGGATCGGCACGGCGTTGCACTTGAGGCGGTCGCGCATCATGCCGACGACGCGGTAGAAGTCCGCGCCCATGATGTCCATCTTGTTGACGTACGCCATACGCGGGACGTGGTACTCGTCAGCCTGACGCCACACCGTTTCGGACTGCGGCTCGACGCCGCCCTTGGCGCAGAGCACCGTGACCGAGCCGTCGAGCACGCGCAGCGAACGCTGCACCTCGACGGTGAAGTCCACGTGTCCGGGCGTGTCGATGATGTTGATGCGGTGCTTGTCGCACTTGCCCTGCTTGTCCCAGTAGCAAGTGGTCGCAGCAGAGGTGATCGTGATGCCGCGCTCCTGCTCCTGCGCCATCCAGTCCATGGTAGCGCTGCCGTCGTGCGTTTCGCCGATCTTGTAGTTGACACCGGTATAATACAGGATACGCTCCGTCGTCGTCGTTTTACCGGCGTCGATGTGCGCCATGATACCGATGTTTCTGGTTTTTTCCAGAGATACGTCTCTAGGCATGGTACGATCCTCCTTTTCCCTGATCTATGGTGCGCATCACCAACGGAAATGAGCGAAGGCGCGGTTCGCCTCGGCCATCTTGTGGGTGTCCTCGCACTTCTTCACTGCGTTGCCGTTGCCATTGACGGCATCCAGGATCTCGCCCGCGAGGCGCTCTTTCATCGTGCGCTCGGAACGAGAACGGGAATAGGTGGTCAGCCACCGCAGACCCAGCGTCTGACGGCGGTCGGCCCGGACCTCGATCGGCACCTGATAGGTGGCGCCGCCGACACGGCGAGCCTTGACCTCCAGCACCGGCATGATCCGCTCCATCGCCTTTTCGAAGACGGGCAGCGGCTCCTCACCGGACTTTTCTTTGATGATGTCGAACGCGTCGTACACGATCTTCTGGGCGACGCCCTTCTTACCGTCGTACATGATGTTGTTGATGAGCTTGGTCACCAACTTGGAATTGTAAAGCGGATCGGGCAAAACATCGCGCTTTGCGGTTGAACCTCTTCTCGGCACTTTACTTCCCTCCTTCATAATGATGATATCATCGGTACTCGAAAGTGACATACTCCCGTTGGCCAACAGAGAAGCAGCATCACCGCCGTGCAACTGCCCGGTATATGTGATCTGCCGCTACTTGGTAGCCGCTGATGAAAATGTCTTACTTTTTGGCAGCTCCTGCCTTGGGACGCTTCGCGCCGTACTTGGAGCGCGCCTGCATACGCCCGGAAACGCCCTGCGTGTCGAGCGTGCCGCGGATGATGTGATAACGCACACCGGGCAGGTCCTTCACACGGCCGCCGCGGATCAGCACGACGCTGTGCTCCTGCAGGTTGTGGCCCTCGCCCGGGATATACGAAGTGACCTCCGTACCGTTGGACAGTCGGACACGCGCGACCTTACGCAGAGCAGAGTTCGGCTTTTTCGGCGTAGACGTTTTGACTGCAGTGCAGACACCACGCTTCTGGGGAGAGTTCTGCGCGACGGCGACACGCTTCTTGGAGTTCCATCCATGCAGCAGGGCCGGGGCTTTCGCCTTCTTCTCGAGCTCTTCTCTTCCCTTACGGACTAACTGGTTGAAAGTAGGCAATTTTTTCACCTCCGATAATAAAGTTATCTTTCAGCGGCGGATGCCGCAAAAGACCGATGCACAGCCGGCGGCGGCAGGGCTGCACGCGGCGATACCGGGCGACCGTCCCTGCTTTTTTGAGGGCTGCCGTCCGACGTTTTTGGGGCCGTCTGTCCGGCGCGGCGTTCCCGCGCCGGACAGATGCCCACGTTTTGCTATTTTACCACAGGACAGAGCCGTTTGTCAAGCACTGCCGAAAAAATTCCTGTCCGGATCAGTCGTCGAGCAGCTCCGGCGCCTCGTCCTCGTCATGCTCGTCGTCGGCGAGCAGCTCGTCGAGCACGCTGAAGGCGTTCTTCGGCGCGCGGTCGTCCTTGACGCGCACGTCGGAGTAGCGCTGCATACCCGTACCGGCGGGGATCAGCTTACCGATGATGACGTTCTCCTTCAGGCCGAGCAGCGGATCGACCTTGCCCTTGATGGCGGCATCGGTCAGCACGCGGGTCGTTTCCTGGAAGGACGCGGCGGAGAGGAAGCTGTCGGTCGCGAGGGCGGCCTTCGTGATGCCCAGCAGGATCGGCGTGACCTTAGGCAGCTGCAGCGGCGTGCCGTCGGGGCGCGTTTCGCCCGCGGCGATGCGCTCGCGCACGGCCTGCTCGGCGGCGTACAGCTCGCTCTTATCCACGACGGCGTCGTTGACGAGTTGCGCATCGCCCGCATCGTCGACGCGCACCTTGCGCATCATCTGGCGCACGATGACCTCGATGTGCTTATCGTTGATGTCCACGCCCTGTGTACGGTAGGTGATCTGGACTTCCTTGATCAGGTAATCCTGCACGGCGGATTCGCCGCATACCTCGAGCACGTCATGCGGGCTCATGGAGCCTTCGGTGATGCACTCGCCCTTCTGCAGGACATAGCCGTCCTCGATGCAGGAGCGCAGACGCGAACCGTAGGTGATCACATAGGTACGCTCCTCGGTGCCGTCCTCGCTCGTGACGATCACGAGGTTCTTCTTCTTCTCCTCGCGGCGCACGACGCCGGTGATCTCGCTGAGGATCGCGAGGTGCTTCGGCTTGCGGCCCTCGAACAGCTCCTCGACGCGGGGCAGACCCTGCGTGATGTCCTCGCCGCCGGCGACACCGCCGGTGTGGAAGGTACGCATGGTCAGCTGCGTGCCGGGCTCGCCGATGGACTGGGCGGCGATGATGCCGACCGCCTCGCCGACGGTGACCTGCTCGTTCGTGGCCAAGTTCGCGCCGTAGCAGGCGGCGCAGACGCCCTTGGTGGAGGCGCAGGTCAGCACCGAACGGATGCGCACGCGCACCTTCTCGTCGTCGACCTTGCCGTCCGCGCCCGTGGCCCGGCGGCGCAGCGTGGCGTCGATCAGCGCGGCGTCGGCATCGTTCATCTGATGATCGCGGTCGACGAGGACATTGCCGTCGTCGTCGCAGAAATCATCGCTGAGGAAACGGCCGACCAGACGCTCGGACAGCGGCTCGATGATGCGGTTGCCGTCCTTGATGTCATAGACCTCGATGCCCTCGTGCGTGCCGCAGTCGTTCTCGCGGATGATGACCTCCTGCGAAACGTCGACCAGACGGCGGGTCAGATAACCGGAGTCTGCGGTACGCAGAGCGGTATCGGCCAGACCCTTACG
>JAJXDX010000245.1 GCA_021640185.1 Oscillospiraceae bacterium
ACTGACAAGGCTATCACCTTGTCAGTCGGCGTTTTTCAGTCATCCGGTCACTTGCCGGTATGCAGGCAGACCGTGAAGCGGATCTTGTCCTCGTCGATTCGGAACTGCGGCTCCAGCGCCGGTCCGCAGCTGTTCGAGCCGATGCCGGAAACACGATAGTCCACGCGCAGATGCGTGCGCCCGTCGCTGTGCAAGCCGTCGGTGTGAAGTGCCTTGTCCAGCATGATCGCATCATACGGCGAAACGCAGCACTCGAACGGAGCATCGCCGGTAAAGGTCAAACCACTGTCGGTCGACAGGTAAGTCACGCCGTAGTGGTTTCCGTGCTCCTGCGGGCGGACATACGGCACGACCTCGGCCGATGCGCTGCTGCGGTACAGGCCGGTCAGCGCATGGCGGCGCATATCCTGATAGCACTCGCCCGGCCCCATGCCATAGTACGTAAAGCCCTCATCCTTTACAGGCAGCGTCAGCTCGTAACCCAGCCGCGGCAGATAAACATCGTTCAGTTCCGGCTTCTTTCGGCCGTCCACGGTCATGCGCACCGTGCCGTCGGCAAAGAAGGACAGCGTTTGCGTATAGCGGAAGAACGGCTTGCGGGACACGCCGGCCAAGCTCATCTCGGCGATGATGCTGTTGTCCTCGATCCGCACGTCGTACACCTTCGTGAACAGCCGGTCGAAGTTGCCGGGGTTCATGTTGTTCGCGTTGCGCTCCATGCACCACTGCTCGCGCACGTGGCGGTCGTTGTCCGTCGGTGCGCGGAACACGCCCAGCCGGATCGGCCCGTCGATCAGCTCGCGCCCGTCGCGCACGATGCTGTCGAAATGCCCGTCCAGCTTCGAGAACCGATAGCAGAACCCGTCGCCTGCGGCGGTGATGTGGTGCCCGTCCTCGGCAAAAGCCGTCAGCTTCTCCCCCGGCTCGGCCGTCAGGACGGCGCTGTCCAGCGCGAACTCCTCGTGGCCGATCTCCTGCCCGGCCGCATCCAGCAGATGCACCTGCAGATACGCGCCCAGACGGCAGCGCTCCGGCGCGGTGAACGGCACCGCGACCTGCACGGCGGTGTGCGGCGCGGCAGATACGACGATGTCGCGCGTGTCGGCCGTTTCCCCGTCCACAGACAGCACCAGCCGCAGCGTGCAAGCCGACAGATCGGTGAAGTCGAAATCGTTTTTCACGGTCAGCACATCGTCGTCAAGCGTCACGCGCATCGGCTGATAGGCGTATTTCGCGTTGAGCGTCCCGGCCTTGAACGAGCGATCGGCAAAGACCAGCCCGTCGCAGCAGAAGTTGCCGTCGTGCGTCAGCTCGCCGAAGTCGCCGCCGTATTTCTGCACGCCGTCCTCGATCACCGTATGATCGGCCCACTCCCAGATGCAGCCGCCGATCGCGTTCGGGTGGCGGTGGAAGATGTCCATGTACAGCTGCACGTCACCGGGGCCGTTGCCCATCGCGTGCGCATATTCACAAAGGAAGAACGGCCGCGTTTCGCCGGCCTGCTGCAGCTCGGTCAGCCGCCGATCGAGCCAGTCGATCTGCGGATACATCACGCTGTGCACATCGACGGGCGCATGGTCGCCGACCAAATTCGCGCTTTCGAAATGGCGCAGACGCGAAGGATCGCGCTGCCCGACCCAGTCGAGCATGGCGGCGAAGTTCTCGCCGTAGCCGCTCTCGTTGCCCATGCTCCAAAGGATGACCGAGGCGTGGTTCTTATCGCGCTCCACCATGCGCTGCACGCGCTCGAGGTATGCCTCGCGCCACGCGGGCCGGCTGCACAGCCATTCCGGGCTGTCGATATCATAGCCGACGTAACGGTCACGGCAGATGATGCCGTGCGTTTCGATATCCGTTTCGTCCACGACGTAGAAGCCCATCTCGTCCGTCATGCGCAAAAACTCCGGCGTCGGCGGATAGTGCGAGGTGCGGATCGTGTTGATGTTGAGCGACTTCATCAGCGTCAGCTCATGCCGCAGCATCTCGTCGCTTTCGGTGTAGCCGCCCGTGGGGCTGGTATCGTGATGGTTGATGCCCTTGAGCAGCACCGGCACGCCGTTGATCAGCAGCTCGCCCTGCGCGCCGACGCCGATCTCGCGCATACCGACCCTGATCGGGATGAACTCCGTGCGGCCGCGCAGCACGACGGTGTACAGATACGGCTGCTCGGCGTTCCAGAGCACCGGATGGGTCAGGTCGGCCACGTTGCCGTCGGCATCATATACGGTATAGTCGGCCGCGGCCGGAGATACCACGCGGATCTCGTGCGTGTCGGCGCAGACCTCGATGTCGCGGATCGCGTCTTTTTCGCGCGAGAGGAGATACACGTCGCGGAAAATGCCGCTGAGGCGGAAGAAATCCTGATCTTCCAAATAGCTGCCGCAGCACCATTTGATCACCTTGGCGACGAGCACGTTCTCCCCCGTGCGGACGAAGGGCGTCAGATCGAACTCCGCCTGCAGATGGCTGCCTTGGCTGAAGCCGACATACTGCCCGTTGAGATACAGCGCCAGACAGGAGGACACGCCCTCGAACACGATGTGGGTGTCCCGCTCGCTCCACTCCCCGCCGATCGTGAAGGCCGTGCGGTACACGGCACAGGGATCCTCGTCCGGGACGTAGGGCGGATCGAACGGGAAGGGATAGTTGATGTTGGTGTAGCCCGGACGGTCGTAGCCGTGCAGCTGCCAGCAGGACGGCACGTCGATCGCATCCGTGTATTCGATGGCGGACACGTCCTGCGGCACGTCGTCCTCGCGCGCGTAATAATGGATGTCCCACCGCCCGTTGAGCAGCCGGTAATACGCGCTTTGGTGCTTATCGCCCGCAAGCGCCTTTTCTAAGCTGTCGTAAGGGATGTAATACGCGCGCTGCGGCAGCCGCCCCTCGCTGAGCTTGTCCAAACGTTCGAAAAACCGTTTTGCCATGATATCCTCCTTATCGGTCAAAGACCAAGTTCATCAAAACTCACCCGCGCCAGCCGATGCTCCGCGGCGTTCTCGTAGGCCACCAGCAGCACGCGCTCGTCCTCGTCGACGAGGGCGTGCGGATAGAAAAAGCGCTCCTCTTCCGGCTCCAAGGCAAGCAGAGGCTCGGCATGGCAGTCGTCGATCAACCGCCAGATACCCAGATGTGTGCGGTTCTCCCAGCCGTGCTGCCGCGCGAAATTGCCGATCAGCAGGATCTCGCCGCCCGCGCGCACCACGGTGATCTTGGTGTCCACGTTCGGGATCTCGGTCAGCCGGGGCGCATCCCACGTGCGCCCGCCGTCCGTGCTGCGTGACAGCGCCAAAAAATCCTGATCGCAGCGGCAGAACATCAGCACCTCGCCCGGTGCACGCTCGATCGCGTTCGGCTCCCACAGGCTGACGTCGCCCATCTCGATATACCCAAAGCGCTGCCACGTGCGGCCGCCGTCGGTCGACAGTCCGGCGCCGCAGCAGAAACGGAAGGCATTATCTTCGCCGAAGACCACGGGCGGCGGCAGCGCCGCCTTTTTCTCCGGCCGCTCCATCCAATACAGCGGCAGCAGCAGATCGCCGTTTTGCAGTTCGATACACCGGCGCAGGCTGCAATCACGCAGCGGTCCGGCCGGGCTTTTGGGCACGGTCCAGGTTCGCCCGCTGTCCGGCGTGGTGGAAAAGCCCGTTTCCAGCTCGTGATACATCGTGTCGGCCTGATAGGTCGATACCACGGCCGTCGGCACGCCGCCGACGGAGAAGATCTCCGTGCACCACGTGCCCCGGCCGGGGCGGTCGAACAGCACCTGCGGCGCGCTCCACGTGCGCCCGCCGTCCGTGCTGCGCACGACGGTGACCACGTTGTCGTTATCCGGCTCCCGCGGGCCGCCGGTCAGCGCCGTGCAGATCAGCGATCCGTCCGGCATCTTGGCCAGCACAGGCTCCCGCCCGAACACGGGGAAACGGGCGATCAGCGATCGTTCCATGGCGATACCTCTCGTTTCTGCCGCCGAGCGGCGGATATATCCGTCTTTCGCCAATCATAACGTATTCCCGTCGGATCGTCAAGGAGAAAACGATCAAATGCAATTAAAATACAAATCATATCCGTTAGAAT
>JAJXDX010000246.1 GCA_021640185.1 Oscillospiraceae bacterium
GCACCGGCCTGGCCGGTGACGCCGCCGCCGGCGACGCGGCACTCGATGTCGAACTTCTCGTCGTTGCCGGTCAGCGCGAGGGGCTGACGGACGATCAGCTTCAGCGTTTCAAGACCGAAGTAGTCATCGATGTCACGGCCGTTGATCGTGACCTTGCCGCTGCCCTGATACAGGCGCACACGGGCAACGGAGGACTTCCGGCGGCCGGTGCCGTAGAAAAAAGGTCTGGTATTGTAATCCATTATCGAT
The DNA here is from genome assembly GCA_021640185.1 of Oscillospiraceae bacterium. Taxonomy (GTDB): domain Bacteria; phylum Bacillota; class Clostridia; order Oscillospirales; family Acutalibacteraceae; genus UBA5905. The sequence continues at coordinate 250 of JAJXDX010000246.1, forward strand.
AGCCTCCTTCGATCACAGCGCGAAAACTTCGGGCTTCTGGGACGCGTGCGGATGCTCGGCGCCCGCATAGCAGTGCAGACGGGTCTGCGCCGCGCGGCCGATGCTGTTGTTCGGGATCATGCCGCCGACCGCCAGCTCCATCGCCTTGGTCGGGCGCTGCGCCATGAGCGTGCCGTACTTGGTCGTCTTGAGGTTGCCGATCCAGCCGGTGTGACGCTGCCACAGCTTCTGCTCCGCCTTTTTGCCGGTCAGCACGGCCTCGGCGCAGTTGATGACGATCACGTTGTCACCGCAATCGACATGAGGGGTGAAGGTGGGCTTGTGCTTGCCGCGCAGCAGCACGGCAGCCTCGGCCGCCACACGGCCGAGGGGCTTCCCGGCAGCGTCGATGACGTACCATTTACGCTCGACCTGACCGGCCTTTGCCATAAAAGTCATAGTTCGTTCCTCCTATTTATCTTGTGGGCACGGGATGTGCCGCATCGGTGCGCCGCCCGCGTGAGCGCCGGACGGCCGCGTTTCTTCCGAACGAGCGATATCTTACCATAAAGGGGAAATGCTTGTCAACCCCCAAATGCCGGAAAATTTGATTTACATCACTCATTCTCTCGAAATCTCGCCGTTTTGCGCCCGTTTGCTCTGTTTCTCATCTTTCATTCCAAAAAGCTGCACAAATTTTTTCGTGTTTTTTCGTCAAACCGCTTGACAAACCGAAAATGGCGTGCTATAATGCGGCCAAAGTTGAACACAGCAAAGGCAACGATGAGGAGAGTACATCCCGGGATATGCCGCAGAGAGCCCCGTATGGTGGGAAGGGGCGCAGAAGACGGGATAGAACATGGCCTCGGAGCCGCGCACCGAGCGAGCTTGCTCGTTAGGCTGCGATGGGAGCGCCCATTACAGCGCCCGGGTATTCCGGCAGCCACGGCTGACGGAGCACCGACCGAGGTCTGCCGCCGCGAGGGGCAGATGAAGCAGGGTGGTAACACGGCAGGCATTCACGCTGTCGTCCCTATGCAAAGACGCATAGGGACGGCAGCTTTTTTTTCGAACGAAAAGGGGGACGACGGCATGGCGGATATCATCCGGATCGAAGGACTGAACAAGACCTTCCACGGCGCAGCCGGAGAGATCACGGCGCTGGCAGACATCGATCTTGCGGTGCGCGAGGGCGAGATCTTCGGCATCATCGGGCTGTCCGGCGCAGGCAAGAGCACGCTGGTGCGCTGCATGAACCTGCTGGAGCAGCCGACGGCGGGCCGCGTGATCGTTGACGGGCGCGACCTGTCGGCGATGAGCAAGCGGGAGCTGCTGCAGGCCAGACAGCAGATGGGCATGATCTTTCAGGGCTTCAATCTGCTGGCCCAGCGCGATGCGATCGGCAACGTGTGCTATCCGCTGGAGATCGCCGGCGTGCCGCGGGCGAAGGCCCGCGCCCGCGCCGAGGAGCTGCTGGAGCTGGTGGGCCTGAAGGAGCGAATGCGCGCCTATCCTTCGCAGCTGTCCGGCGGGCAGAAGCAGCGCGTGGCGATCGCCCGCGCGCTCGCCAACGACCCGAAGGTGCTGCTGTGCGACGAGGCGACCAGCGCACTGGACCCGACGACGACCCGCTCCATTTTGGATCTGCTGCAGCAGATCAACCGCGACCTTGGCGTAACGATCGTGGTGATCACGCACGAGATGAAGGTGATCGAGCAGATCTGCGACCGCGTGGCGGTGATCGACCACAGCCACATCGTGGAGATGGGCGAGGTCAAGGAGATCTTCGTGCGGCCGCAGTCGGCGATCGCGCGGCAGCTGATCTTCCCGCAGGGGCAGGCCGTCGACGGCGGCGCAGGCAGCCGGGCGCTGCGGATCGTGTTCGACGGTTCCGAGGCGTTCGAGCCGATCGTGGCGCAGATGGTCATGGAGTGCCGGGTGCTGATCAACATCCTGTATGCCCACACCAAAACGGTCGAGGGCAAGACCGTGGGGCAGATGGTGATCCGGCTGCCGGAGGACGAGGACGCCGTCCGGCGCATCAAGGACTATCTGACCGAACGCAACATCTATTGCAAGGAGGAACCGCTGGATGAATGAGTTCTTTTCCGAGGCCTTCGGCAACGGGATGCTCGCCCAATACGGCGAGGGGCTGCTCACGACGCTGTACCTTGTTGCGCTGTGCGCGCTGCTGTCGTACGCGATCGGCATCCCGGTGGGCGTGATCTTATGCGTGACCGACGGCGACGGCATCCGCCCGCGGCGCACGGTCAACCGGCTGCTCGGGTTCGTCGTCAACGTGCTGCGCTCCGTGCCGTTCATGATCTTGCTGGTGGTGGCGCTGCCGCTGACGAAAGCGCTGCTCGGCACCAAAGTGGGCAACACCGCGTTCCTCGTCCCGCTGACGCTATCCGCCGCGCCGTTCGTGGCGCGGATGGTGGAATCCTCGCTCAAGGAGGTCGACCGCGGCGTGATCGAGGCGGCGCAGGCCATGGGCAGCAACGACCGGCAGATCATTTTGAAGGTGCTGCTGCCGGAGGCGAAGCCCTCGCTGCTGGTGGGCGCGGCGATCGCCGTGACCACGATCCTAGGCTACACCCCGCTGGCCACGCTGGTGGGCGGCGGCGGACTTGGCGCCATCGCCGTACAGTACGGCCTTTACCGTTTCCGTCCCGCGATCATGTACGTCGCTTCGATCGTGCTGATCGTGTTGGTACAGGCGCTGCAATCGGTCGGCATGAAACTGGCCAAAAAGACCGACAAGCGCATCCGCACATAAATCTTCGTCCGTCCGCAGATCCATATCTACTGTAAATAAGAAAAGGAGAGAGCATCATGAAAAAATTCGCTGCTGTACTGACCGCCGCCCTTCTGCTGGTCACCGGCCTTGCCGCCTGCGGCAAGACCGACGACAAGACCATCACCGTCGGCGCCTCCGCCGCGCCGCACGCCGAGATCCTGGAGGTCGTCAAGCCGATCTTGGCCAAGGAAGGCTACACCCTCGTGATCAAGACGTATGACGACTATGTCCTGCCGAATACCTCCACCGAGGACGGCGACCTGGACGCGAACTACTTCCAGCACAAGCCGTATCTGGATGACTTCAACGAGAAGAACGGCACGCATCTGGTCAGCGTCGGCGCGGTGCACTACGAGCCGTTCGGCGTGTATGCCGGCACGGCCAAGGCCCTGACCGAGCTGAAGGACGGCGACAAGATCGCCGTGCCGAACGACGGCACGAACGAGGCGCGTGCGCTGCAGCTGCTGGCCGCGCAGGGCCTGATCACGATCCGCGAGGGCGCCGGCCTGACCGCCACGAAGCTGGACATCGAGAAGAATGAGCACAACTACGACATCGTGGAGATGGAAGCGGCCAACCTGCCGAACACGCTGGACAGCGTGGCCGTGGCCGTCATCAACGGCAACTATGCGATCAACGCCGGCCTGAAGGTGAGCGATGCGCTGGCCGTTGAGGACAAGGCGTCCGAGGCTGCGCAGACCTTCGCGAACATTCTGGTCGTCAAGGAAGGCAACGAGAACAACGAGGCGGTCAAGGCGCTGTACAAGGCGCTGTGCTCCGACGAGGTGAAGAAGTTCATCGAGGAGAAGTACGACGGCGCGGTCATCCCGACGTTCTGATCGGAAAAGGAAAAGGAAAAGCGGGCGGCGATCCGAATGGATCGCCGCCCGCCTGTTTTTATTCGTCGTCGAGCTTGAGCACGGCCATGAACGCCTCCTGCGGCACCTCGACGCTGCCGAGCTGCCGCATCCGCTTTTTGCCTTCCTTCTGCTTTTCCAGCAGCTTCTTCTTGCGCGTGATGTCGCCGCCGTAGCACTTGGC
>JAJXDX010000247.1 GCA_021640185.1 Oscillospiraceae bacterium
GAGCGAGAAAAAGCCCGGCCGCGGTCGCCGCAAAAACGTACCGCAGCTGCCGATCCACTACACCGTGCTCGGCGGTCTAAACGAGATCGGCAAGAACATGGCAGTGTTCGAGTACGGCGATGATGCCTTCATCATCGACTGCGGGATGTCCTTCCCGGACGACGACCTGTTGGGCGTGGACGTGGTGCTGCCGGACTTCACCTATGCGCTGAAGATCAAGGATAAGCTGCGCGGCATCTTCATCACCCACGGGCACGAGGATCATATCGGTGCGCTGCCGTACCTGCTCAAGCAGCTGGATCTGCCGGTGTACGCCGGGCGGCTGACCGTCGCGCTGATCCGACTGAAGCTGCAGGAGCACGGGCTGGCCGAGAGGGCGCGGCTCAACGTCGTCGAGCCGGGCGGCGTGATCCGGGTGAGCAACGACCTGTCCGTCGAGTTCGTGGCGGTCAACCACTCCATCCCTGACGCCGTCGCGCTGGCGATCTGCACGCCGCTGGGCTATGTGGTGCACACCGGCGACTTCAAGATCGACTGCACACCGGTCATGGGGCCGATCATCGACCTTTGCCGGTTCGGCGAGCTGGGCAATGCCGGGGTGCTGGCACTGATGGCCGATTCCACCAATGCGGAGCGGGCCGGGTTCACGCCCAGCGAGCGCATCGTGGGCGAGAGCTTTTCCAACCTCTTCCGGCACGCGGAGGGCAAGCGCGTCATCGTGGCGACGTTTTCCTCCAACCTGCCGCGCATCCAGCAGATCATGACGACCTCCGCCCGCGACGGGCGCAAGGTGGCCGTATCCGGGCGCAGCATGATCAATTTCGTGACCATCGCGCAGGAACTGGGCTATCTGCACATCCCGGAAGGGCTGATCATCGATATCGACGAGATCTCTCACTATCCGAAGGACCGCATCACGCTGATCACCACCGGCAGCCAGGGCGAGCCGATGAGCGCGCTGTCGCGCATGGCGTTCTCCGACCACCGTAAGGTGGAGGTCGGGCCGGACGATTATATCATCATCTCCGCCAACCCGATCCCCGGCAACGAAAAGACCGTCGGCAAGGTCATCAACGAATTGCTGCGCCACGGCTGCGAGGTCGTGTACGAAAAGATGTATGACGTGCACGTGTCCGGCCACGCCTGCCGCGAGGAGCTGAAGATCATCCACGCGCTGACGAAGCCGAAGTTCTTCATCCCCGTCCACGGCGAGATGAAGCACCTGTGCAAGCACGCGGCGCTGGCCACCTCGATGGGGATGCCCGCGCAGAACGTGCTGATCACCGAGATCGGCAAAACGATCGAGCTGACGCCCGACAAGATGAGCGTCGTCGCCACCGTGCCCGCCGGGCGCGTGCTGGTGGACGGCCTCGGCGTGGGCGACGTGGGCAGCATCGTGCTGCGCGACCGACGCCATTTGGCTGAGGACGGCCTGATCGTGGTGGTGGCCTCTGTCGACCATATCAGCGGCGAGCTGGTGTCCGGCCCGGACATCGTGACGCGCGGCTTCGTGTATGTCCGCGAGGCGGAGAGCCTGATCGACGAGATCCGGCGCACGGCGCGCGAGTCGCTGGAGGACTGCTGCAGCCGCCCGAGCTGCGACTGGGCGATGATGAAAACGCGCGTGCGCGATGATCTGTCGCGGATGCTGTTCCAAAAGACGAAGCGCAGCCCGATGATCCTGCCCGTGATCATGGATGTTTGATCCGGGCACACGGGCGTCTCTGACCGGCATGAGGAGGTGTGAGCCGTGAAACGACGGACCCCGGCGATCGTTTGGGTCATGGGCGGTTTTTTGGTGCTGTTCGCCCTGCTGTGCGCGGGGCTGCTGTACTTCTCCCAAACGGCCGCGGCGATCGGCGCAGGGCTTTGGCTCGTGATGCTTGTCAGCTTTTTGGCCGTGGTGCTGTCCGACCGGCGCCGCGTCCGCGATGCGGCGCGGTGGTTCACGCAGGCGCTCGATCCCCAGCAGAAAAAGACCGTGGAGGCTTTTCCTCTGCCGGCGGCCGCCGTGTCCGGCACGGGCGAACTGCTGCTGTATAACGCCCGGTTCGACGAGCAGTTCCTCGGCGGCCGTCCGGCCGCCGGAGCAAAGATCGGCGAACTGTTCTCCGGACTGGATCTGGGCGAACTGGAAAAACGCGACAGCGTGGACGTTTCCTGCGGGGAACTGCGGCTGACGGCGTATATCAACCGTCTGCCGCAGGACGTGGCCGGGACGTACGTGCTGTATTTCGTCGATAACACGGCGCTGAAAAAGGTGGCGGCGGAATACACCGCGTCGCGGCCGGTGGTGCTGCTGATCAACATCGACGACCTAGAGGAAGCGACCCACCGCCTGCGGGACAGCGAACGTGCGGGCATTGCGGGGCAGGTGGAGCAGATCCTGGAGGAGCAGATCACGACGCCGGGCGGCGTGCTGCGCAAATACGGCACCGACCGATTTATGGCGGTGATCGAGGACCGGCAGCTGTCCGCCATGACGCGCGACCGCTTCGCGATGCTCGACCGGGTGCGCGGCTGCGCGACCGGCGCGGACGCGACGGTGACGATCTCCGTCGGCGTGGGGCGCGGCAAAACGCTGCAGGAATGCGAAACGGCCGCGCGCCGCGCGCTGGAGATGGCGCTGGCGCGGGGCGGCGATCAGGCAGCGATCAAGACCGCGAAGGGCTACGATTTCTACGGCGGGCACAGCCGCGGCGTGGAGCGCCGCACGAAGGTACGCACCCGCATCTTGGCCGGGGCGCTGAGCGAACTGATCGCGGAGAGCGACCAAGTGTTCACGATGGGGCACCGGCTGAGCGACCTTGACGCGCTGGGCAGCGCGGCGGCGCTGGCAGTGGCGGCGCGCCATCTGGGGCGCGAGGCGCACGTGATCGTGCGCCGCGGCGCGACCATGGCGCAGGAACTGATCGACCGCTACACCGCTCTTGGGATGAGCGAGCTGTTCATCGAGCCGGACACGGCGCTGGACGCGATGACCAGCCATTCGCTGCTGATCGTGACGGACGTGCATTCGCCCGCGCTGCTGGACAGCCGCGAGGTGTACGAGCAGGCGGTGCGCGTGGCGGTGATCGACCACCACCGCAAGATGGTCGACCATATCGTGGATCCCGCGCTGGAGTATCACGAGCCGTCGTCCTCCTCGGCCAGCGAGCTGGTCACGGAGCTGCTGCAATACATGGGCGACGGGACGATCGGACGGCCGGAGGCGGAGGCGCTGCTGGCCGGGATCACGCTGGATACCCGCAATTTCGTGCTGCGCACCGGCGTGCGCACGTTCGAGGCGGCGGCGTACCTGCGCCGCCTAGGCGCGGACACCGTGTCCGTGCGGCGGATGTTCTCCGACAGCTTGGCGATGTACCGCAAAAAGTGCGAGCTGGTCTCGCTGGCGTCGACCTACCGCGGCATGGCGATCGCCGCGACCGACGAGGACATGGCCGACAAGCGCACCGCCGCCGCGCAGGCGGCGGACGAGATGCTGTCGATCCAAGGGATGCTCGCCTCCTTCGTCGTGTGCCGCATGGGGCGCGAGGTAAACATCTCCGCCAGATCCTACGGCGAGTGCAATGTGCAGCTGATCATGGAGAGCATGGGCGGCGGCGGGCACCTGACGATGGCGGGCACGCAGATCCGCGATGCATCCGTCACCGAGGTCGAGCGGCGGCTGCGCCGCGCGATCGACGAATATATCGAACGGGAGCAGGGCAGGAACGGCTAAACCGTCCGCCCGCAGGACATACCGACAGGAGGTAAGATCATGAAGGTCATTTTGAAACAGGATGTCAAGGGGCAGGGCAAGGCCGGGGAACTGGTGAACGTTTCCGACGGCTATGCGCGCAACTTCTTGCTGCCGCGCGGGCTGGCCGTGCCGGCCGATGCGCAGGCGATGACCGAACTGCGCAACCGTGAGGAGGCGGCCCAGTACCACGCGAAGGTGGAGCGCGAGAACGCGGTGAACACCGCCGATCGGTTGAAGGGGCAGACGCTGACCATCCACGCCAAGGCCGGTTCCGCCGGGCGGCTGTTCGGTTCCGTCACGACGAAGGA
>JAJXDX010000248.1:0-3757 GCA_021640185.1 Oscillospiraceae bacterium
GACGGTGATATGCTCCGGCAGCACGCCGGCCTGCGTCAGATCGCGGGCATTGACGGCCTTGAGGTCGATATGGAACTTTCCGCCGCCGTCCGCCCGCCCGTGCTCTGCGGGCGAAAAGTGCGGCGCGCGGCAGAACGCCTCCCACACCGGCGCATCGACCTCGAAACAGCAGGCGCCGATCGACGGGCCGATGCCCACGAGGATGTCCGCCGGGCGGCAGCCGAACTCGTCCCGCATCCGGCGCACGGTCACGCCGCCGATCCCGGCGGCCGTGCCGCGCCATCCGGCGTGGCTGGCAGCCACGACGCGCCGCACGGGATCGGCGAACAGCAGCGGCACGCAATCGGCATACTGCGTGCACAGCACGACGTCCGGCTCATCGGTCAGCAGGCCGTCGATGTCCGTATATCCCCGCGGCCGGTCGATGCCGCGGCCGCGGTCGGCCGCCGTCGCGCGGTAAACATTGGTCGTATGCGTCTGGGCCGAGATGACGATATCCGTGTCCCGCACACCGATCGCCGCCGCGATGCGGCGGAAATTCTCGCGCACGGCATCCGGCTCGTCCCCGCGGGTGAACGACAGATCCATCGACGCGTATTTGCCCCGGCTGACACCGCCGAGCCTGGTGGAGATCCCATGCCGCACGAACGGCAGCGCATCGAACGCCGGGAAGGAATAGTACACGACCTCGCCGTCCCGATGCGCGGTCATCGTGCGGCTGTCCGGCAGGGCGGTCATCGCTCCGCCTCCCGCTCCGCCGCGCCGCCGTGCAGGCGGATCGCGTCGGCGCACGCCTGCTCCAGCGCCGTGCACACCGCGTCCCGGCCGAAATGGCGCAGGATATGATCGCGGATCTTTTGCCGGTCATACGTCGGCGCGCGGTCGAGCATCACGGCCATCGCATCCGCCATCGCCGCCGGATCGTCCACCGGGACGAGCATCCCGGTGTCCTCGGTCAAAATATCCTGCGGGCCGCCGCAGCGCGTGGCGATGGCGGGGCGGCCGCAGGCGCCGCACTCGTGCAGCACGCAGGACAGCATCTCCGTCCGGGAGGAACACATGAAGCAGTCGCAGTCGTTGATGAAGTCGACCACCTGCTCGCGCGGGATCTGCCCGATCAGGCGGCAGCTGTCGCCGAGCCCCAGCTCGCCGATCAGTGCCTGCAGGCTGTCGTGCAGCGGGCCGCGCCCGGCGATCAGCAGCCGCACGGGGCGGTCGGTGCGCTCGCGCAGCAGCGCGAAGGCACGGATCAGCGTGTCATGCCCCTTGATCGGGCGCAGCTGACCGATCGCAGCGAAGGTGAACGGCGCGTCCGGGTCGTCCTTCTCTTTGATCGCGAAGCGCCGCTCGTCGACGAAGTCGGGGATCAGGCGCGTATCCGCCTTGTACGGGCGCATCACGCCCATCAGGGCAGAGCCGACGCAGGCGTTGACCTGCGCCTCGTCCATCACGGCGAACAGCCGCCGTCTGGCGGCGCTGTCCTGCCCCTCCGTCACCACGAAGGAGGAATGCTCCATGAAAAACAGCGGCAGATCAAAGCGGCGGCACAGTGTCACCGCCTCGTACCCCTGCAGGGAGGAGCGCAGGTTGACCACGTCCGGCCGCCCCCAGCGCTTTTCCAGCTGCCGGTACATCGACAAAAGCATCCGCGTGCGCTGGAAGCAGCGCCCGCGCTCGAAGCGCGGGGTCAGGTTCGGGCGCACCCAGACCGTGGTGTCCACGCCGTTGATCACCGCCTGCGTATGCTCGCCGCGCAGGCTGCCGCCCACCTCGGCATACAGCACCGCCACGTCGTGTCCGCGGGCGGCCAGCTCCTCGGCCTGTTCCTTGTAAAAAGACCCCAGGATCGGCGCGGCCTTCGTGCCGTACCAAGAGGGGATCATCAAGATCTTCATCGTCATGTCCTCCGTTTCGTCATGTTTCGAGGGGATAGAGCGGCCATAGATAGGTATAGTATACGTGATTTTTCGGCAAAGTGCAAGTGCCGATCGCCAACTGCCGCCCGAGAGGGAAAATTTTGCTTTACGATCGGCTGTTTTATTGCTATAATATAAGGTGGATAGACGTGTATACGAGAGGAGCAGAACTATGCTGCAATTTGAAGAACTGAAGCTGCGTTTGGAGGCCCTGCAGCCGCAGATCGACGATCTGGCGCGCGCGATCGGCCTTGACCAGCTGCGCCGCGAGGCGGACGAGCTGGACGCGCAGTCCGCCGCGCCCGGTTTCTGGGACGATATGGAAACGGCGAAGCGGATCACGCAGAAGGCCGCGATCATCAAAGGCAAGATCGAGCATTACGAAAAGCTGCGTGCCGACGAGCAGGACACGATGACGCTGATCGAGCTGGCCAACGAGGAGGGCGACCTTTCCCTGCTGGACGAGTGCACGACGGGCATCGAGCATATCGAGCACGCGATCGAAACGCAGCGTCTGGCCACGCTGCTGTCCGGCGAATATGACGCCAAAAACGCGATCCTGACCTTCCACGCGGGCGCGGGCGGCACCGAGGCGCAGGACTGGGCCGAGATGCTGTACCGGATGTACACCCACTGGGCCGAGAAGAACGGCTTCCAGTACAACATCCTCGATTATCTGGACGGGGACGAGGCGGGCATCAAGAGCGCCTCGATCGAGATCGTGGGCGAGAACGCCTACGGCTACCTGAAAGGTGAGGCGGGCGTGCACCGGCTGGTGCGCATCTCGCCCTTCGATGCGTCCGGACGGCGGCACACCTCGTTCTCGGCGCTGGAGGTCATCCCGGAGATCGACGAGGACACCGAGGTGGACATCCGCCCGGAGGACATCAAGATGGACGTGTTCCGTTCGTCCGGCGCGGGCGGCCAGCACATCAACAAGACGTCGTCGGCCGTGCGCCTGACGCACATCCCCACCGGCATCGTCGTGGCCTGCCAAAACGAGCGCAGCCAGTTCCAGAACCGCGACAAGGCCATGGCCATGCTGAAGTCGAAGCTGGTCGAGATCAAGGAGCGCGAGCATCTGGACAAGATCGAGGACATCAAGGGCAATCAGGCGCAGATCGCGTGGGGCAGCCAGATCCGCTCGTACGTGTTCATGCCCTACACGCTGGCCAAGGATCACCGCACCGGCTACGAGATGGGCAACATCCAAGCCGTGATGGACGGCGAGCTGGACGGCTTCATCAACGCCTATCTGCAGGCGCTGGCCAACGGCACGCTGGGCAAGGCGGCCGCCGCGGCCGACTGACCGGAGGGATGATCATGACACAGGACGAGCGCCGCGCGGCGGGCCTGCTTTTCGACCCGTTCGATCCGCAGCTCAAGGCGCAGAAGGGCCGGGCGCACGCCCTCTCCCGCGCCTACAGCGCGACGGACGAGAGCGACACGCAGCAGCGTGCCGAGATTCTTTCGGCGCTGTTTGCCGCCATCGGCGATCACGCCTTCATCCAAGGGCCGCTGTTCGTCCATTACGGCGTGCACACGCGCATCGGCACACACTTTTTCGGCAATTACGACCTGACGATCCAAGACGATGCCGAGGTCACGATCGGCGACCACTGCGACTTCGGCCCGAAGGTCACGATCGTCACGCCGCTGCACCCGATGCTCGCCGACGAGCGGGAGGCGCTCCCGCTGCCCGGCGGAGCGCCGCGCCGCCTGTGCTGGGCCCGGCCCGTGCACATCGGCGACCGCTGCTGGTTCGGCGCGGGCGTCACGGTATGCCCCGGCGTCACGATCGGCAGCGGCTGCGTGATCGGCGCGGGCAGCGTCGTCACGCG
>JAJXDX010000248.1:3767-4047 GCA_021640185.1 Oscillospiraceae bacterium
GTACATCGACGAGGATTGGCAGTTGAGGAGCTACATCCGCACGCTGACCGCGCAGGACAGCGTCCTGCCCCGCACGGAACTGTGGCAGACCGAAAACGAAAAATAAGCATCGAACAGGCGGCAGGGAGTTTTCCCTGCCGCCTGTTTTTTGGGGCCCTTCGCGGTCAGAACAGGCTGTCCTCGCCGTTCTGCTCCTGCTGCTGCTTGTTCTGGCCCTGCTGCTGCTTTTTGTTCTGCTCCTGCTGCTGCCGCTTGTTCTGGGCCTGCTGCTGTTTCTTGT
>JAJXDX010000249.1 GCA_021640185.1 Oscillospiraceae bacterium
GTGTTGACGGAGAAGAGTAACGCAGCAGAGCACCCAAAGCGAGCCAGGGACGGTGAGAGCCCGGCGGCAGCCGCTGCGCGAAAAACGCTCCCGAGCCGCAAGCCGAACCTCCGCGCCGCGGGGCAGTAGGTGCGCCGTAAGCCGCGCGTTAAGGGGCAAAGCCTTGTCAGAGGCGGAGCGGCCGAAGGAAGCTTCGGCAATTTAGGTGGTACCGCGGGCAGTGCAGCGATAAATGACGATCGCGCGGCTGTTCGTCCTAAGAAAAGTTAGGACGAACGGCCGCGCTTTTTTGCGTCCTTCGTCCGCAGGAGCCGTCCGCCGTGCATGATCTCATCCGCGGCGGGCATGATGAGCCGAAACGGCCAAAAGAAGGAGCGACAAGACCATGAAGCACACCGACATCCGCGCCATCCAGACCGACCCCGCCTACCTTGGGCAGAACGTGACCGTCTGCGGGTGGGTACGCACCTCCCGCGATTCCAAAAACGTGGCGTTCCTCGAGCTCAATGACGGCACGTCCCTCAAGCACCTGCAGATCGTGCTCGACAAGGCGGCCATGCCCGACGTATCGGCGTTCATGCCCCTCGGGACCAGCCTGAAGATCGAGGGCGTCCCCGTCGCGAGCGAGCGCAACGGCGTAGAGATCGAGGCGAAGAGCATCGCCGTCCTCGGCGCCTGCCCCGGTGAATACCCGCTGCAGAAAAAGCGCCACACGCTGGAATACCTGCGCACGATCCCGCACCTGCGCGTGCGGACGAACACGTTCAACGCGGTGTTCCGCGTGCGCTCGGTCATGGCGGCGGCGATCCACCGCTATTTCCAGCAGAACGGTTACGTCTATGTCAATACCCCGCTGATCACCGCCAGCGACTGCGAGGGTGCGGGCGAGATGTTCAAGGTCACCACGATCGGCTATTCCGACAAATACAGGTCGGCCGAGGAATACTATGCGGACGACTTCTTCGGCCGCCGGGCAGGGCTGAGCGTTTCCGGCCAGCTCGAGGGCGAGATGGCGGCCATGGCCTTCGGCAAGATCTACACCTTCGGCCCCAGCTTCCGCGCCGAGAACAGCAACACCCCGCGCCACGTGGCGGAGTTCTGGCACGTCGAGCCGGAGGTCGCCTTCGCCGAGCTGCCGGACATCATCGAGATCGCGCAGGACATGATCAAATCGATCATCCGCGAAACGATGGAGAAATGCCCGGACGAGCTGGCGTTTTTCGAAAAGCATTTCGAATCCGGACTGCTCGATAAGCTGCAGAGCGTGATCGACAGCGATTTCGCCGTGCTGGACTACACCGACGCGGTCAAACTGCTGGAGCAGGCGGACGTCGAGTTCAAATACCCCGTGTTTTGGGGCTGCGATCTGCAGACGGAGCACGAGCGGTACATCACCGAGCAGGTGATGAAAAAGCCGGTGTTCGTGACGAATTACCCCAAGGAGATCAAGTCCTTCTATATGAAACAGAACCCCGACGGCAAGACCGTCGCCGCCACGGACCTTTTGGTGCCGGGCGTGGGCGAGATCATCGGCTGCTCCGAGCGCGAGGCGGACTACGACAAGCTGCTGGCCGCCATGGAGGAACGCCACATGGATCTGTCCGCCTATCAGGATTATCTCGACCTGCGCCGGTTCGGCTCCGTGCCGCATTCCGGCTTCGGTCTGGGCTTCGAACGTATTTTGATGTATGTCACCGGCGTGGCGAACATCCGCGATGTGCAGCTGTTCCCGCGCACGGTCGGCAGTATCCGCTGATCGGAGGAAATGATCATGGATCACACGGAATTCCATCCGGGCTACACGCCCAAGCTCGACCTGCGCCGCACGCAGCAGGCGATCAAAGTCATCAAGGACACCTTTCAGGTGCTGCTTGCCCAAAACCTGCATCTGGAGCGCGTGACCGCGCCGGTGCTCGTCGCAGGCGGCTCCGGCATCAACGACGACCTCAACGGCACCGAGCGCAAAGTCACCTTCACGATCCGCCAAATGGACGAGGCGCCCGCCGAGGTCGTGCAGTCGCTGGCCAAATGGAAGCGCGTCGCGCTGGGGCGCTACGGCTTCGCCCCCGGCGAGGGGCTGTACACCGACATGAACGCCATCCGCCGCGACGACGACATGGACAACACCCATTCGATCTTCGTCGATCAGTGGGACTGGGAAAAGGTCATCACGCGGGAGCAGCGCACCTCCGGCTATCTGCACCACACCGTGCGCCGCATCGCCAAGGCAGTGGTCGACACCAACAAGCTCTTGCAGCAGAAATACCCGCTGCTGACCGCCGAGCTGTCCGATGAGGTGTTCTTCACCACCGCGCAGGAGCTGGAGGACCGCTGGCCGGATCTGACCCCGAAGCAGCGCGAGGATATGATCACCCGCGAGCACGGCACGGTGTTCATCGAAGGCATCGGCTGGCCGCTGGCCGGCGGGCAGCCGCACGACGGCCGCGCGCCGGACTACGACGACTGGACGCTCAACGGCGATCTGCTGTTTTGGGACGAAACGCTGGGCCATGCGCTGGAGATCAGCAGCATGGGCGTGCGCGTGGACGAAAGCAGCCTGCCCCGCCAGCTCGCCGCCGCCGGAGCGGAGGACCGGATGCGCTATGCCTACCATCAGGCGATCGTTGACGGCACGCTCCCGCTGACGATCGGCGGCGGCATCGGTCAGTCCCGCCTGTGTATGCTCATGCTGGAAAAGGCTCACATCGGCGAGGTGCAGGTGTCGGTCTGGCCGCCGGAAACGGTGGCCGCCTGCGCCGCCCACGGCATCCCGCTGCTGTAAACGGGACGATAAAAGGATCGGGCAAGGCGAACGCCTTGCCCGATCCTTTTTTATTCCTTATATATCAGGATATCCTCGACCCCGCAGCCCAAAACGGCACAGATCCGGTCAAGCACGTAACCGTCATAGCGCTTGACCCGGTTTTTGTAATAATTGTCGATGATCTGATATTGGATCCCCGTGCGCTTCGCCAATTCATAGCGCGTCATCCCACGCGCACGGAGCACCTCATCCAGCCGTAAAGTGATCAACGCTGCTCACCCCGTTTCTATTCTATTCAATAGTTTTCCTCTTGACAATACATCTAATTCAGTATATACTGATATAAGTATATACAAAGGGAGGGAGAAAACATCATGGAAAGCACGATCAAAACGAACGACAGCCGGACGTGGACGGCAGACTATGTCAAAAAGCACGTCCCGATCTGCAGCGACGAGATGCAGCAGGCGCACACGGCCGGGACGAAGCATCTGGAAAACGGGGCGTATGCCGAAGCGGCAAAATGCTTTGAAGATGTGGTGCACGGGCTGGCGCTGCTGGCGGAGGCCGATCCGGACTGGTACGCCGCGCCGCTGCTGGCCGACCGGTACGCACTGGCACAGATCTGCCTGTTCGGGCTGGGCGACCGGCAAAAGGGGAACGCATGGCTGGAGAGCGCCTGCGCACAGGCCAAGGCCTGCGGCGCAGAGCGGGAGCTTGCCGCGATCACGGCGCTGCAGGATGCGGTGGAAAAACTGGGGATCCGCGGCGCACAGGAGAAGCTTGCCATCGCGTTTCCGGACGATCTGCTGTAACGGCAAAAAACAGCAAGAGCCGGGCAAGGCTTCGCCTTGCCCGGCTCTTGCTGCATTCGGCAGGTATCTAGCCCGTGTCCAGCTGCTGCCGCAGCAGCGCGAGCAGCGCCCGCTCCCGGCGGGACACCTGCACCTGCGTCATGCCCAGGCGCTCGGCCGTCGCCTGCTGCGTGCGATGCGCCGCATAGCGCAGAAGCAGCAGCTGCCGATCGCGCGGGGGCAGACGGTCGAGCAGCTGCCGCACCGCCAAGCGGTCGGTGATGCTCTCCTCCGGCGAGGCGGTGGGCAGATCCAGCTGTGCGCCGTCGTCGTCCTCGCCGCCGTCGTCCCGCGTCAGCGACAGCGGCGGCAGCCCCGCCGCCACCGCCTGCGCGGCCTCCGCCGGCTCCACGCCCAATTCGCCGGCCAGCTGCTCCACGGTCGGCGGGCGGCCGTGCGTCTTTTCCCACTGCTCCCGGA
>JAJXDX010000250.1 GCA_021640185.1 Oscillospiraceae bacterium
CTGCGCTGCCGGATCGATGTCCCGGCGGACGGGCTGTACACATTGCGGCTGTTTTACACGCCGCTGCCCGGCCGCGGCGGCGAGATCCGTTTGGCCGTGCAGATCGACGGGACATATCCCTTTGCCGAGGCGCGGGAGCTGTGCTTTTCGCGCCGGTGGGCGGACGGCAGCCGCGGCCGCACCGACAAGCTGGGCAATGAAACGATCCCGGGACAGGTGGAGCGGCAGCAGCCGCTTTGGCAGGATGCGGAGGACCGCGTGGGGCAGCATGACGGGGCGTATGCCTTTTTGCTGACGGCGGGGGAGCACGAGATCTGCCTGACGGCGGTATCGGAGCCGTTTATCCTGAAAAAGCTGACCTTCCTTCCGGCCGCGGCGAGCGTGCCGTACGCTGAGCCGTCCGCGGGCGGGGACTATACCGGCGAGCCGATCGTGATCGAAGGCGAGGACGCGGCGTTCAAGACCGCGTCGTCGCTGCTGCCGCAGGCAGACACCGACAGTGCGGTCGTGCGGCCGAACGACCCGAGGCGGATGGTGCTCAACTACATCGGCGGTACGGGCTGGAGCGGCATCGGTGAGGCGATCACGTGGCGTTTTTCCGTGCCGGAGGACGGCTATTACGCGCTTAGCGCGACATACCGGCAGAACACGGTGGTGGACGGCGTATCGTACCGCGAGGTGCGGATCGACAGGGAGGTGCCGTTCGCCGAGGCGAAAAGCTGGGCTTTCCCGTATGCCGCAGGCTGGACGACCGCCGATCTTGCGAACGGCGGCGAGCCGTACCGGCTGTATCTGACGCAGGGCGAGCATGAGCTGACGCTGAAGGTGTGCATGGGGGCGATGGCGCCGTTCCGCGCCGCGTTGGCGGCGCTGGTGGACGAGATCGGCGACCTATATGTGCAGATGCATATGATCACCGGCGAGTTCCCGGATGCCGACCGCAGCTATGAGCTGTTTAGGCAGATCCCCGGCTTCAACGACACATTGCAGGATCTGGCCGACCGGCTGCAGGCGCTGGCCGAGGACATGGATGCGGACAGCGGCACGCGAAACGGCGACCTGATCGCGTCGCTGCGCAATATGCGCCGCGTGCTGACGATCATGCTGGGGAACCCCTATGCGGCGCACCAGTACAAAAGCGACTACTACACGAACTATAACACGCTGAGCTCTTGGCTGCACGAGATGACCTCCATGCCGCTTTCGATCGATGCGCTGTATCTGCGTTCGCCGCAAAGCACCGGCGCGGTGCGCGGCGCGACGTTTTGGCAGTCGCTCGTGTTCTCCGCGCGGCGGTTCCTCGGCTCGTTCTCTGCCGATTACCAGCAGCCCGCCGCGGAGGAGGGCGGTACGCGCCTGAAGCTGTGGCTGTCGTCGAGCTTCGATCAGGTGCAGGTGGTGCAGGCGCTGCTGGGCGACCGGTTCGAGGAGCAGACCGGCATCGCGGTGGACGTGCAGCTGGTCAACACTACCTTGGTGCAGGGGCTATTGTCCGGGGACTTCCCGGACGTGGTGTTCGGCGCGGCGCACGCCGAGCCGGTCGATCTGGCGATCCGCGGGGCGCTGCTGGATCTGACGCAGTTTGCAGATCTTGAACAGATCGAGGAGCGCTTCCGGAGGGATGCGTGCCTGCCTTTTTGCTATGCGGGCGGGTGCTATGCGATCCCGGACACGCAGACCTTCCGCGTGCAGTTCTATCGCCGGGATATCTTCGACGCGATGGGGCTGTCCGTCCCGCAGACGTGGGACGAGCTGAGCGAGGTGGCGGCGGAGCTGATGCGCAACGATATGCAGGTGGGGCTGCCGTATTCGTCGCTGACCGGTGCGGCGCAGATGAGCAGCGGCATCGCTGCGATGAGCCTGTTCCCGACGCTGCTGCTGCAGCACGGCGCGGCGCTGTATAACGACGACGGCACGGGCTGCCGCCTGAACGACGATGCGGTGATCGACGTGTTCACCGAGCTGACGGATCTGTACGCGAAAAAAGGGATCCCGCTGTCTGCCGATTTTTACAACCGGTTCCGTGCCGGGCTGATGCCGCTGGGCATCCAGCCGTACGCGATGTGCACGGTGCTGGACGATCTGGCGCCGGATATCCGCGGGCGGTGGAGCATCGCGCCGCTGCCGGGCGTGCGCCGGGACGACGGCACGATCGACCGCACGGATGCGGCCGCCGGCACGGGTGCCTTCATCGTGGCGCGCACGAAGCAGCCGGAAGCGGCGTGGGAGCTGCTGAAATGGTGGACGAGCGAGGACGTGCAGGTGGCGTATTCGCAGGGGATGGAGGCGCGCCTTGGCGTGACCGGACGGCAGAGCGTGGCGAACGTGAAGGCGATGAGCCGCCTGTCGTGGACGAGCGAGATGCTGCGCGTGCTGGAGCAGCAGAGCGAGAGCGTGGGCGAGTATCCGGAGCTGCCGGGCGGCTACTATATGGTGCGGGCGATCGATCAGGCGTTTTGGAGCGTGATCAACGAGGGCACGCGGCCGAAGGACGTGCTGCTGCGCTGGAACAAGATCGTGGACCGGGAGATCGGCCGCAAGCTGCGGGAATATGCCGATGACGTGCGGTGAGGAGGGAGAACGATGAGAAAGACCATGCGCATGAGCGCGGCCGAGCGTAAGACCGAGCTGGCGTATCTGGTGATGCTTTGCCCGTTTTTCGTGCTGTTTTTCCTGTTTTTCGTGCTGCCGATCATCTCGAGCACGGTGCTGAGCCTGTTCCACTATGACACGATCACCGCGCCCGACTTCATCGGGTGGGAGAACTTCATGCGGATGTTCATGGACGACGAGATCTTTCCCACCGTGCTGAAGAACACGCTGCTGTTCGCCGTCATCACCGGGCCGGTCGGGTTCTTTCTGGCGTTCTTTATGGCGTGGTGCATCAACGAGTTCCCGCGCGGGCTGCGCACGCTGTTCTCGTTTTTGTTCTATTCCCCCAGCTTGGCGGGCGGCGGCTATCTGTTTTGGAAGATCATGTTCTCCGGCGACAGCTACGGGTATCTCAACAGCCTGCTGCTGTCGTTCGGCCTGATCACCGAGCCGACGCAGTGGCTGAAGGATGCGCGCTTCGTGACGGTCATCGTGCTGCTGGTGCAGTTCTGGGCCAGTTTGGGGACGTCGTTTTTGGCCAACATGGCGGGGCTGCAGAACATCGGCAAGGATATGTACGAGGCCGGCGCGATCGACGGCATCCGCAACCGCTGGCAGGAGCTGTGGTACATCACGCTGCCCGGCATGAAGAGCATACTGCTGTTTTCGGCCGTGATGCAGATCGCCGCGAGCTATTCCGTCGGTGCGGTCGCGATCGAGATGGCGGGCTATCCCAGCGTGAACAACGCCGTGGATACGATCACCGCCTATCTCAGCGAGGTGGGCACGGTGCGGTATGAGTACGGATATGCGGCGGCGATATCGCTGTTTTTGTTCGCGATGATGGCGCTGACGCGGTTTTTGATCGACCGCGTGCTGGGCGCGGTCGGCCGGCAGTGAGCGCGAAGGGATGAGGTGAACGACACATGGCTACCGGTGTGCGGGCGCTGCTGCGCCCGAAAGACCACAAGCGATACACCCGTTCCCGCGCAGGCGACACGCTGATGGTGCTGTTTTTGCTGGCGGGCGGGCTGTTTTCCGTCCTGCCGCTGGCATATTCGGTCATCACGGCGTTCAAGCCGCTGGACGAGCTGCTCGTTTTTCCGCCGACGTTCTTCGTGCGGCGGCCGACCGTGGGCAACTTCATCACGCTGCCGTCGCTGGTGACGGGGCTGCAGGTGCCGTTCGCCCGGTATGTGTTCAACAGCTTTTTCGTGGCCGTTTGTGCTACGGTGCTGCATGTGCTGACCGCCTCCATGGCGGCGTTCGCGCTGTCGCGCTCCAAACTGAGGATCGTGCGGATCCTGTTTTGGGTGGTGCAGTTCTCGCTGATGTACAACGGCACGACGCTGGCCATCCCGCAGTACCTGATCGCGGTGCGCATGGGGCTGGTGGACACGTATTGGGCGTACATCCTGCCGTCGATCCCGTCG
>JAJXDX010000005.1:0-8071 GCA_021640185.1 Oscillospiraceae bacterium
GGCGCTGGACGACGTCTCTATTGCCGGCTGACTTCACTCAGCCGGAGTCTGCAAATAAATTTACGCATAGATCTTGACAGTACCAATCGTGCCGACCACCGCTTTGCGTTCGATCGTAAGCAGACGAAGATCTGACCGCCGCATCTCCGGCAGCAAAAACCGCGTATCGTCCGTATGGCCGATACGCGGTTTTTGCTGTTGTGTCGGTGCTTAGATCAGCGCCAAGATGGCTCGCTTTTTCAGCATATGTCTATTAGCCAAAGGTGTATATCAGCCTGTCTGCGCTTTATCCGTCGGCCACGATCTTCTAAGCGCCGCATAGGAGATCAGAAAATTGACGAGCCACCCGACCGGTACGGCAAGCCAGACGAAAGCGATGCCAAAACGCGGGGCGAATACCAGCGCAATGAACAGGCGGATCGCAAGGTTCACCATATTGGCGATGAGAAACGGCTTCATGACCCCTAGCCCGCGAAGAACGCCGTCCGTGGCCATTTTGATCCCCATAAAGATGAAAAAGTAACCAAGCCATTTCATATAATCCCCGGCCACTTGATAGGCTAGGGCCGTTCCGTCCTTGCCAAGGAACAGCGCCGCGATCGGCTCGTGCAGGAACTCGATGACCAGAAAGGCAAGGATCGCGAAACACGCGTCCAACACCAGTGCGGCGTGGTATCCCTTTTTGATGCGCCGGATCTTGCCCGCCCCAAGGTTCTGGGAAACGTATGGCGATACCGCATTGCCGATGGATACAAAGATCAGGGAAAAGACGTTCTCCACCCGCATCGTTGCCGCATAACCTGCAAGCGCCTGTGTGCCGAAGGGATTGACCACGGCCTGAACGATCATCATGCCGATCGATACGGTGGACTGCTGAAGGATTGACGGGACGGCGATCTTTAGCATGGAACGTAACTCGCCACCGTCAAATCGGTCAAAGCCGCTCTTATATTTCCGCATCCGATAAAGAAAGACCGCAAGCGAAAACACGGCGGAGATTCCTTGCGCGATGAGGGTCGCCAGTGCCGCACCGAACACGCCGAGCCCAAGACCGGCCACCATCCAGAAGTCCAGAAAAATATTGAGGACAGAGGAAAAGAACAGAAGTCCCAGCGGGATCTTTGATTCACCGATCGAATTGAACATGGTCGAGAGGATGTTGTACATGAACAAAAGAGGAAAGCCCGCAAAATAGACGCGCAGATACAACACTGCATTATCCAGAATGTCGGCCGGGGTCTGTAATAACCGCATCATCGGCCGGGAAAAGCAAAAGCCCAAGGCACCAAGGACTACGCTTAGAATGAAAAAGCTGATCATCGATGTTGACACGATCGTTTTCATTTTTCCGTAGTCTTTGGCGCCGAAATAGCGGCTCACAAGCACACCGGCACCGACACCGGCACCCAGTGCCACACAGACGAAAACATTCGTCAGTGCTGCGCAGGCACCGACCGCGGCAAGCGCGGAATAGCCGACCAACTGACCGACGATGATCGAATCGGCCATGTTGTATACCTGCTGAAAAAATCCGCCAAGGATCATCGGTATTGCGAATACGGTCAATGCTTTGAACGGCGTGTCGGTGATCAAATACTCATCTTTTGAAGATCCCATTTTTCCATCCCTTGCAGATCGGTCCCTGCCTCCGTCAAAGACGTATCGCGGCAGATCATGAAAAACACCAAAGGATATTATACCTGCGGCCGGGAGCGATGTCAATATCACGGCACGCATCCTGCCGGGGAATCGGCACGAATATGCCCGACAGCATCCGGAAAGCATACGGAACTATTTCTCCGGCCCCTGTCTTGTCGAAAAACGCTGCGAATGTTTCCTTTTCACTATGCTGTTTTCGGTTCTGCGAGGTGTTCGACGGTGACATCTTGGCGGGTATCCGCCTTGTCCTGCGCATTTTTCGTTGCAAGCGGACGCTGGCAACGAAAAGTTCCTTTTCACCAAACGGTGTTGAGAAAACGATCGGTTTATGGTATGCTGTTGTTGATCTTCTGGAAAGAGATCTGTTCTTTAAGCAAGTTGATCCGGATCGTGCGTAAGAAAGCCCTGCTGTCGCAGGAGGATCTCGCAAAAGCGCTGGATGTATCCGTTGGAACGATAAACCGTTGGGGAAACAACATCTCCTTTGATAAGAACGAAGCGACGTGGATCGCCCGGAAGGAGTAAATAACATTTGCGCCTTGATCGGCGGATCACGTGCCCCGTTCCCTTTTATTTCCGCTCTCTAACGGCAACATATTGGTGCACTTTCTTTCTTCGTTGAAATAGTTAGTACAGCCATAGAATATGTCGCCGTTCTTTGGATTTTTCTTGACGATCAAATAACCGTCCGCGCATTTGGAGCACTTCAAAATATCGTGCATATGCACCCGGTCGTTGGTCATAAAATCGCAAAGCTCTGCCTCATTCGTGCATATCCAAAGGTTCAAGCCGTAGTTTTTATTGAACTCGTATTTCAGCGGGAACCCGCATACGGGGCAACGCAGGGAAAACAGATCCACCACTTGCATATTGAGCTCGTCGTTATGAGGGATATCGTGATCCTTGATCAGCTCCACAAGAAATCTGGATGGTCTGTTTTTTGGCGCGGCGATATATACCCTGTTTTTCGTCCGTGTCATCGCAACGTAAAACAGCCGCCGTTCTTCGGCAAAAGGCATACTGTTATCCTCGTAGGTGACCAGTTTGATGATGGGATCGTCTTCGATCTGACAGGGGAACCCGAATTTCCCTTCAAACATATTGATCAGGATCACATTGTCGTAGCCAAGGCCCTTGGAACTGTGCGCTGTCATGAACGATAGCTTTGCGTTTGGGTACTTTTCGCTTCCGATCGCACCGCCCGGGCGCTCGCTGAACCTTCCGGTCCGGTATAGCTTGTACATATCATAGTTGTACCGGCCGATCAGCAGGATCGAGCTTTGTTCGCCATACGCGGATATGATCTCACCGATGATGCGCTCGACCGTGTTTGCCAGTTGTTCCATGGGTTTGATGCTGTCATCGAAAACTTCGATAACGATCGGATCTTTCAGATGTTTCGGAGAGATCAACTGCTTTCGGATCTGCGAAGAGTTTTTCTGTACAAAGCCACCGGCGATATCGATCAGTTCCTGTGAATTGCGGTAAGTATGCGTGATCTTCAGTTCCGTTCCCGCCCCCATAAGCTCCAAAAACCGTGTGAATAGGGTGATATCGGAGCCGGAAAACGCATAGATCGATTGCCAGTCATCGCCCACGGCAACGACCTTCGCCTGAGTGATCTGGGATAGCCTTTTCGTCAGATCGAACCTTTGTCTGGCGATATCCTGAAACTCGTCGATAATGATGTACTTGTATGGAAGTGTGATGTTCTGGCGTTCGATCTCCTGCAGATAGAAGTGTGCGTCATTGATCATGTCGGCAAAGTCTATCTGGTTGCGCTGCTTCAGCACAGACTGATAGTGGTGATAGACCTGCTCGGCGATACCCAGAAAGAGCAAAGTTCTGGGGTTGTCGGTCCTTTCCCGCAAAACGGAGAAGCCGCCGCTGTCATAGCCGGCCGTCTTGTATTGCTCGATAAACTTCATCATAAAGATGATCAGCTTATAGATATACTTATCTTTTCCGGTCTCTACGATCTTCTTATAGACTTCCTCCATGGGGCGGGGTTTTAGGATAAAGCCGTCCTTCTCCAGAGCTTCTTTCAGATGATCCAGAAGTGGACGTCGATCCGTATAAAATGACCATGTTTCCAGTAATGTCGTTTTATTCGCCTGATGAAGGCGTCGTTTGTCGCTGATCGCATGACGATAGCGCTGCCTCTGCTGCGGTGTAAATAGATCGTTATAACCGCTCTCGCTAAGTGCATAATGCTCCAGCCATGCGCTGTGCTCGCCTTGTGAAATATAAAAATCGGGCGTGTATTTCTTGTTGCGGGAGGGCGACCCAAAGGGGTACACCCGTTCATACTCATAGTCCAAACCGTTCAGGTAAAGAAAATTGGCGATCTGCACCTCCTGCATGGAACGCAGATATTCTCCGGTTATGGTCCGGGTCTTTTTCGTGCGCTGCTGCTCGACTTTTTTGACGTATTCGCCCAGCCCGCTTTTTAGCGTTTCAAAATCCTGTGCCGCTTTGTAAAGATGGTACTGATCCAGATCTTTGAATTTGAAAACATCCTCGGGCAGATCGAAATAATACCCCAAAAACAAAACCAGATCGCGTATGAGCTGTTTGTTGTGAAAGATCGACTTTTCCAGCATATCAAAAATGATCTGCTGGGAAGAAAAATTGATCTCGGGCGGTTCTGCCGAAAATTGCTTGACGATCTCATACGCAAAGGCATGGAAGGTGCAGATCTTTGCCGGTATGCCAAGCCCTTTGTTGATCCGGTCGCGTAGTTCCCCGATCGCCTTATTGGTGTAGGAGATCACGATGATCCCGCTGGGATCGATATTCTTTTTCTCCACCAGATACTTGACCTTTGCCGCCATGGTCGTGGTTTTCCCTGCGCCGGCACCGGCGACCAATAGGCAGTAGTCATCATCGGTGATCACCGCGCGGCGCTGTTCTTCGTCAAGCTGGATGTTGGGATCGATCTGCTTTAAGATACCATCAAAATACGCCTTATCCCGTTTTAAGATCCGTTCTACATATGCCGAGTTATGCGTCGTGATATCCGCATCCAACGTTTCCATCCGGCGCAAAAAACGGCGCAGCAGATCCGTATCGATCCGTATTTCTGCCGCGTGATCGCAAACATATCGGAAAATGAGCTTGTTCTTTAGGCTTTCTTCGTATTTTCCGTAGGTATCCCGCAGCTTTTGTGTATCTCTGTGTGAGATATAATGCTCTGCCGAAAATAGCCGGGTATGATCTCGTTCAAAAGAGATCAGGACGTTTTGCAGGTTTTTGACGTCCGGTCCGATCTCGTTCGGGCGAGGCTCATTTTTGCCCAAGGAGAAAAAATATGACGCGGGAAGTCCGCAGTGAGGGCATTTTTCCGCTTTGTCGGAGATCTGGCCCCCGCACTCCGGGCAACGGATCAAAGCCATATCCTTTCCTCTCCTTTGGTCATATCAAGAAACGAGCTTATGCGTCGAACCCCAATTTTTTCAACCGGCTTCGCACAGCCGATGTGTTGCGCTTCAGCGCATAGGCGATCTCGCTGGCCGGGATAGGTTTCTCCGAATAGGCGAACTTTTCTCTTTTCTCCATCGGGATCTCCAGCGGCGGCTTCTTCGGCTTGCCGCCAGCTGTCGGTCTTGTCCCGCCGTTTTCGATCACTTGCCGCAGCACATCGGATACGAACGGCACGTTACGGACACTTGGACGCTGTTCCGTTTTTTCGCTGTTTGCCTTTATTGTATCGGCCAAACGTGATCGTGTCAATACTTTTTCAAAGAACGCTTGCCTGCGCATCAAAAAAACGACGATCCTCATCGAGGATCGTCGTTTTTCTTTCGTTCCCTTCTCTCTTGCCGCACCGTCGGCCTCACTTTTGCCCGTCGCGCCACCGGCCGGGGCTGACGCCCATGCGGCGGCGGAACACTACCGACAGATAGCTCGCATCGGTAAAACCGGTGTGCGCGGCGATCTCCGATAAGGAAAGCGCTGTGGTGCGCAGTAGCTCTTTGGCCTGCTCCAGACGCATCTGGCTCAGGTATTCCATCACGCCGCAGCCCGTCTCTTCCCTGAACAGCCGCTTGATGCTGGATAGGGAATAGGGGAACTGCGCGGCCAGATCCGGCAGCCGCACTGGCTCGCTCATGTGCGTTTGCAGATAGCGGATCACGTCCGACACCAGCGTTTCGCGCGATAGCTGCTGCTCGTACGAGCCGACGCGCTGCTGCCGCGCCGTGGTGTGCGCCTGCATAAGCGACAGCAGCAGCAGCTCGATCGTGTCCTGCATACACTGGCACTGCAGCTCCGTCGCGTCCGGCGACGGATCCATCCTCCCGTCCCGTGCGATCTCCAGCGGCGTTTTGGGCAAAAACAGCTTCCCGCCCAGCGCCGCGATGTCATACAGCAGCTGTCGCTGCCGCCCGGATACCGAAAAGATCCGGTTCTGGAAACGGCGCATGGCCTCGCCCGTGCAGGAGAAGCACAGGATGATCGCGGCCGCCTCGCCGTGGTACGGGCGCAGACAGTGGAACTCGTGCGGCTTGTGGCACACCATCTCGCCGCTGTGCAGTACATAGGTCATGTCGTCCGCCGTGACCGTGATGCTCCCGCTTTGTACATATACGAACTCCCACCCCGGATGGCTCTCGCCGTCATAGCGGAAATCCGGCGAGAACGTCCAGTAGAACGCACTGATCAGGTGGGTGACGCATAGGCTGCGCGTCAGCAAAAGGCCGTTTTGCTCCATGCCGGTCATGCTCCTTTTTTGTTTTGTTATCAGATCGCGATCACCATAGAATGATCGATGGTCTGATAATACAACAAAAAGATCCGATCGTCAATGGTCGATCTGCACGAAAAGCAGTATACTTGGTGATGAAAACCGTTGGTAAACAGCGGATATCCCGAATATGGAACACGGAGGGGCTTTGATGAACGTTCTGGCGATCGGGTGTCACCCGGATGATGTAGAGATCGCGTGCTCCGGCACGCTCGTGAAATGCCGGGAGCGCGGCGACCGGGTGGTGGTCTGCCACGTCTCGGACGGCGATCTGGGCCACGTGGTGATCCCGCCGGAGGAATTGCGGGTCATCCGGCGGCAGGAGGCGCGCCGCGCGGGCGAGATGGCCGGGATCGAGGTGATCTCGGCCGGGTTTTCGGATCTGGATATCTTCGACGGCGACCGGCGCTCGCGCGACCGGATCGTGGACGTGATTCGTTATGCCGATCCCGACGTGATCATCACGCAGGCGCCGGACGACTATATGCCGGATCACACGGCGGTGTCGCGTCTGGTGTTCGATGCCAGCTTTGCCGCCACGCTGCCGAACTACCGGTACCAGCCGCTGTTCAGCGACCCTTCGCAGCCGCCGGCGCGGCTCGTGCCGATCTATTATATGGATACGTTGGCCGGTGTCGGCTTTCAGCCGACGGAATACGTCGATATCAGCGGGCAGATCGATCGAAAGATCGCGATGCTGGAATGTCACGAGAGCCAGCTGGTCTGGATGCGGGAGCACGACGGCATCGATTTCGCGGACATGGTGCGCACCTGCTCGCGCTACCGCGGCTATCAGTGCGGCGCGGATTACGCCGAAGGGTTCACGGCCTGTCAGGCCTATCTGAAGGGAACGACCGCACGGCTGCTGCCGTGACGGCGGGAAAGGATGAAGAACGATGGACTTCATGAGTACAGTCAAAGGTTCGCTGCTGGAGGGTTTCTTCCCCGAAGGCTGGGATATGGCCAGGATCGACGCGTGCTGCGAACGCGCAGACGCGCGTGAGCCGTTCTGGCACACCGATTTCGCGCCGCAGGCGTGCGACAGTGTACATGATCTCGACGTGATGATGGGACACGAGATCGCGCACGAGATCGACGAAACATACCGCGAGGGGCGCAAGCTGGCGATCATCCTGCCGGTCGGCCCGATGGGGATGTACCGCTGGGCGGCGTATTTCCTCAACGAATGGGGCACGCCCTGCGACCACGTGACCACGTTCAATATGGACGAGTGGGCGGACGGCGAAGGGAACACGCTCGACAGCAGCGATCCCGCCTCGTTCGAATACAGCATGAAAAAAGCGTTCTTTTCGCAGCTGCGGCAGACCGTGCCGCCCGCGCAGCGCAATTTCGCCACGCGGCAGAACCTGCCGACGTATCCCGAAAAGATCGCCGCCCTGCGGGCGCAGGGCGCGAAGCTCGTGCTCGTCTACGGCATCGGTCGGATGTGTCACATCGCGTTTTGGGAGCCGCATTTTGCCGCCGATTACGCCGATACGGACGCGTGGAAGGTCGCGGCCTACCGCCTTGGCGCGAAGCTGCACCCCCTCACGGTCGAGCAGAACGCCATCACCAGCTTCAAAAGCCGCACGACCTTGGTGCCGTGCCGCGCCAACACGATCGGCCCCGGCCTGTTTTTGCAGGCGGATCGGGCGATCGGCGGGGCGG
>JAJXDX010000005.1:8081-10537 GCA_021640185.1 Oscillospiraceae bacterium
GACGGCGCATTGGGGCGCGGCATGGGCTGGCAGGGGATGAGCCTGCTGACGACGCTGCATTACGGGCCGGATCGGCACATCACCTCCACGTTCATCCCCACGCTGCCGGGGCGGCTGTTCTATCTGCGGGAGCTGGCCGGCCCGCTGACGGCAGAATGCAACTAATGCCGTGATTTTTTGTTGATATCATTCAGATACATATCGGTAATGTGTATTGTTTTTGGTCCTCATCATGTGGTATACTGTCGATGACGGCAAAAGCGGAACGAAACGGGAAAAGGGGCGTCGTGATGAAACGGATGGATCTGAAAAAAAGACGCAACGTGGCAGGGTGGCTGTTCATCCTGCCGTGGGCGGTCGGCGCGCTGATGTTCTTTATCCAGCCGGTCGTGCGCTTTTTCGCCTTTTCGTTCTTTCGTTTCCGCATCTCTGCGGAAGTGGGGTACGAGCTTTTGCCGCTCGAGGACGGCATCTTTCAAAACTACATCGACGCATGGGCATCCGATACGACTTATCCGCAGGCGTTCGTCGGGGCGTTCGAGGTATTCGCCTACGAGGTGCCGATCATCGTGTTCTTCAGCCTGTTCATGGCGTTGCTGCTCAGTCAGGACTTCCGCGGGCGCGGCGTCATGCGCACGATCTTCTTTTTGCCGATCGTGGTCACCTCCGGCGCGATGGCGGTGGTCATCGCCCGCGGCGTCAGCCGCGTGGATATGGGCATGACCGACGGTGCCGCCTCGCTTTATGACGTGACGCGGCTGACGGATCTGCTGATGAGTTCCGGTTTCCCGCAGCGGCTCGTGACGGCCGTCACGACGGTGGTCGCGCGCGTGGCGGATCTCGTGTGGAAAAGCGGCGTGCAGATCCTGATCTTCCTGATCGGGCTGCTGTCGATCCCGGATCAGTATTACGAGGCGGCCAAGGTCGAAGGCGCGACCGGATGGGAAACGTTCTGGAAGATCACGTTCCCGGTCGTTTCGCCCTATCTGCTGGCCAACGCCGTCTATACCCTGATCGTGGAGAGCGTGGCGGCCGAAAACGGTGTCATTGCGCGCATCCTCACGATCGCTACGCAAAACTATGATTATTCCGCGGCATCGGCGATGCTGTGGATGTACGTTCTTGCGATCCTGCTGATCGTGGTGCTGCTGTTCGCGGTCACGCGGCGGCGGGTGTTCCGGGCAGGCTGATGAAAGGAGGAAAGAGCCGATGCACCGTCATGACGGCAGCGGCAGCGGACGCGAGATCTCGCTGCGCTATTATGCCGGGCGCGTTTTGTGGACGGCCCTGCGGTGGTATTTCCTGATCACCATCGCCTTCGTCATCCTGTATCCGCTGATGTATATGGTCAGCATGGCGTTTCGTTCGCCGCAGGATTTTTACGATGTGACGGTGGTGTGGATCCCGAAGCATCTCACGCTGGACAACTTCCGGCGCGTGCTGTTCGGCATGGGTCTGCTGCGCCCGCTGCTCAACACGGCGTTCACCTCGGTGTGTGCCACGGTGCTGCACATCCTCGTCGTCGCCGCCACCGGCTACGGGTTCGCTCGCTATGCCTTTTCCGGGCGCGGGGCGATGTTCGTCCTCGCGGTGTCCACCATCATGATCCCGGCGCAGATGCTCAACCTGCCCAATTATCTGGTGATGAAGGAACTGGACTTCTTCGGCATCGTCCGGGCGCTCACCGGGCACGCCTCGCCCGTCAACCTGCTCAATTCGCCCTTGGCGGTGCTGGTGCCCGCCGCACTGGGGCAGGGGCTGATGTCCGGCTTTTTCATCCTCGTGTTCCGGCAGTTTTTCGCCAATCTGCCGAACGAGCTGGAGGAGGCCGCCACCATCGACGGCTGCGGCCACCTGCGCACGTATTTCTCCGTCATGCTGCCGAATGCCGCTACGGCACTGACCATCTGCAGCATCTTCTCGCTCACATGGTACTGGACGGACTATCAAGGCCCGTTCGTGTTCTTCACGACCTTCCGCACGTTGGCGGTGGAGCTGATGAATTTCGACCAGTATGCCGCCAAGGTGCTCGACGTGGCCGAGCGCAGCCCCTATTACGTGATGCCGATGCAGCAGGCCGCCTGCATCGTGGCGCTGCTGCCGCTGCTGATCGTGTTTTTGGTCAGTCAGCGCTCGTTCGCGCGCGGTGTGGAGCGCAGTGGCATCGTCGGCTGACAGATCCGATCGGCAGGAGGGAAAAACGATGAAAAGGAGCATCATCCCGGCGCTGTGCGCGGCGCTCATCCTGATCGGCGCGCTTCCGCTGTCGCCGGCCGCGCAGAGCGCCGCCGAGGCGTTCACGGTGTTCTCGGATGAGGACGGCGCAGCTCTCGCGCAGGGCGCGGAGCGGGAGCTGTCCTTCTCCTGCCCGGCGGACGGGCGCTATCATGTGCAGATCGATTACCGCACCGTCGCCGGGCGGACGGTGACGCCGCCGCTCGGCATCACCGTCGACG
>JAJXDX010000005.1:10547-16856 GCA_021640185.1 Oscillospiraceae bacterium
AAACGAAAACCGGCCTGCCGTGCTCCGCCGGCGAGCATCGGCTGCCCCTGTGCGCCGTGCGCGAGGAGCTGACGCTCTACGCGGTGCGGCTGGTCCCGCATCGGGATCTGCCGTCGTATGCCGCCTACCGCGCGGCAAGCGGCGATGCCCCGTCGGCCGGAGCTTTCTCCCATACTTACGAGGCGGAGCTGTTCGACCGCCGCTCTCATCCGGAGATCGCGCTGTCCTTCGACCGCTCCTCCGCCGCCGTTACGCCGAACGATCCGGCCGCCGTGTGCTACAACATCGTCGGCGGCACGGGCTGGGCGTCGCCCGGCCAGTGGCTCAGCTGGTCGGTGGAGGTGCCGCAGGACGGCTATTATGCGCTGGACTTCGCCTATCGCCAAAACACCGTGCAGGGGCAAAGCTCCGGGCGCAGCGTGCTGATCGACGGCGTCTGCCCGTTCGCCGAGGCACAGACGCTGTCTTTCCCCTTCAGCTACGGTTTCTCCACCGTGACATTGACGGCGGACGGCAGTGAGGCACCGGTGTATCTTACCGCCGGCCGGCATGAGCTTACCTTGCTGACCGTCACGCCGGAAAACGCGCAAACGATCCGTGCGCTCTCCGCGCAGCTGCAAACGCTCAACGGCCTGTATGCCAAGATCGTGCGCATCACGGGCGAAGCGCCGGACAGCTACCGCGACTACGGTCTCAAAACCGGCATCGCCGGGCTGACCGATACGCTCACCGGCAGCGCCGACGCGCTGGACGCTTTGGCACAGCGCCTGATCGGCGCGCATGAGCAGACCAGCAGCGCCGCATCGCAGCTCGATCAGCTGACGGATCTGCTGCGCACGTTCGCCGCCCGTCCGCGCAAGATCCCGCAGCGGCTGGGCGATCTGCGCTCACAGCTCAATACGCTGTCCGCGCTGATCTCCTCTCTCGATACCCAGCCGCTGGAGCTGGACAGCCTGACCGTGCGCGCGGCCGATACGCCGCGTCCGGCGCGGCGGGTCTCGGCCGGGGAGGCGTTCATCTTCCGCCTGCGCAGCTTCCTGTCGTCCTTCTTCACGGATTATCAGGCCGCATCCGGCACGGGCGAACCGCTCGATATTTGGGTGACCGCCAACGCGCTGGGTACCTTCGGCTTCGCTACCGGACGGGAGCAGGCGCAGATCGTGCTGCAGCTCGCGCGCAGCGGCTTCGCGGCCGAAACGGGGATCGGTGTGCAGATCTCGCTGATGGACAGCAGCGTGCTGCTGCAGGCGCTCGTATCCGGCAAGGGCCCGGATGCCGCCCTCTTCGTGCCGGAGCTGACGCTGTCTAACCTGTATTTCCGCAACGCACTGGAGGATCTCGGCACGCTCCCGGACTTTGCACAGATCGGCGCCCGCTTCCTGCCCTCGGCGCTCACGGCGCTGTCTTACGGCGGGCGGACGTACGCTCTGCCGGAGGTGCAGATCTTCGATATGATGTTCTGCCGCACGGACGTGCTGGCCGAATACGGCCTGCAGCCGCCCGAAACGTGGGACGATTTTTACGCCGTGCTCAATAAGCTGCAAAAAAACGGGATGCAGGCCGGCATCGGCGAATCGCAAAAGACCTACGAGACGTTCCTTTTCCAAAACGGCGGCGAACTCTACCGTCCGGATCTTTCCGGCACGGGCCTGACGGATGATGCCGCCGTGCGGGCGTTCACGCAGTGGACGGACCTGTACGGCGAGCTGGGCGTGCCGGTGTCGTTCGATGCGCTCAACCGTTTCCGCTCCGGTCAGGTGCCGGTCGCGATCGCATCGGCCGCGTTCTATAACAGCCTGACCGTCGGCGCGCCGGAGATCGGTGGCCTGTGGACGATGTCTCCCGTGCCCGGCACGCGCCGTGCCGACGGCACGGTCGACCATA
This sequence comes from Oscillospiraceae bacterium, assembly GCA_021640185.1. GTDB lineage: Bacteria > Bacillota > Clostridia > Oscillospirales > Acutalibacteraceae > UBA5905. Next base: position 12,432 of record JAJXDX010000005.1, read on the forward strand.
CCGAAAGCTGCAGCGTCAGCGGCGCGGTCGTGCCTGCGGCCGGCCGGCGCACGGCGGACGCGCGCCGCTTCGTGGAGTGGTGGACGCGCGACGGCGTGCAAAGCGCCTTCGCCGCCGAATGTGAGGTGCGCTTCGGCCTGTCGGCTCGGTATTTCCCCGCCAACGTGCAGGCGATGGACGGGATGTCGTGGAGCGCGGCGGAGCTGGCCGTGCTCGGCGCACAGCGAAGCGTCGTGCGCGGCGTGCAGCAGTCACCCGCCGCCTATTTCCTGTTGCGCAATTTGTCCAACGCCTTCCGCCGCGTGGTCTATCAGGCGGAGCTGCCGCGCGATGTCATCTTCCGCTACGCCCGCGAAACGGACGACGAGCTTGCCCGCAAAAGGGAAAAACTGCGCCTGACGCCGCAGCAAGGAGAGTGACCGTGATGCAAAAACGCAAAAGCTTCCTTCGCCGCTACGGCAACGATTATTTCTTCCTTGCCCCGTGGCTGCTGGTGTTCGTCGGCTTCACCGTGATCCCGATCGCGCTGGCCGTCGGCTTCAGCTTCACCGATTTCGATATGGTGCAGCTGCCGCATTTCGTCGGTGTGGATAACTATCTGCAGCTGTTCCTCGCCGATGATATCTTCATCAAAGCATTGGTCAATACGCTGTATTTCGCCGTGATCACCGGCCCGCTCGGCTACCTGCTCAGCTTCGTCATCGGCTGGCTCATCAACGATCTCGGCCGCGTGCCGCGCACGATCCTGACGTTTTTGTTCTATTCTCCCAGCCTGCTCGGCGCGTCATACACGATGTGGCTCTATTTCTTCAGCGGCGATAACTACGGCCTGCTCAACAGCGCTCTGCAGGGGCTCGGCCTGACCGACGCGCCGATCCAGTGGCTGACCGACTCCAGCTATGATATGTTCACCGTGATCGTCGTGGTGCTGTGGGGCAGCATGGGTACGGGCTTTCTGTCCTTCGTCGCCGGCTTCCAGTCGCTCAACCGCTCGTATTATGAGGCGGGCGCGATCGACGGGATACGCGACCGCTGGCAGGAACTGTGGTACATCACCCTGCCGCAGATGCTGCCGCAGCTGCTGATCGGCGCGGTGCTGACGATCTCCGGCTCGTTCGCGATCGGTGCGCAGTGCTCCGCCCTGACGGGCTTCCCCAGCACGGACTATTCCACCCACACGCTCGTGCTGCATATCCAGGACTACAGCGCTACCCGGCTGGAGATGGGCTACGCCTCGGCCGTGGCGGTGGTGCTGTTCGTCATCATGGTCGTGTCATGGACGCTTGTGGATCGTGGCATCCGGGTGTTTTCGGACGAATGAGCGCCGCGGCGCAAGAAGGAGGGAGGACCTTCCGCTATGGCTAACAAACGATCGACCAGATCTCGCATCGGCAACGGCGCCGCCTTCCTGTTTTTGCTGCTGATGGGGGCGTTCATCATCCTGCCGATCTACTATAACATCATCAACGCCTTCAAGCCGATCGGCGAGCTGTTTCTGTTCCCGCCGCGCTTTTTCGTCTACCGGCCGACCCTGTCGAACTTCGTCGATCTGCTGCGCGCGCAGACGCAGTCGCTCGTCCCGGCGGAACGGTACGTGTTCAACAGCGTTTTCCTCACCGTCGTGTCCACGGCCGTCTATGTGCTGATCGCCTCCATGGCGGCGTTCCCGCTCGCCAAGCACCGGTTCCCCGGCAAGCAGATCGTCACGCGCGGCATCGTTTTCGCCATTCTCTTCCGCCCGGAGGTCACGGCGCTCCCCCAGTATATGCTGATGGCGAAGCTCGGCATCCTCGATACGTTCCTCGCGCTGCTGCTGCCGCTGCTGGCCGGCTCGTTCGGCGTGTTTTTGATGATGCAGTTCATGTCCTCGCTGCCGGACGATATCCTCGAGGCCGCACAGATCGACGGCGCAGGCGAAAAATATGCGTTTTTCCGGATCGTTCTGCCGTGCGTCAAGCCCGCGCTGCTGACGCTGACGATCTTCACCTTCGTCAGCAGCTGGGCGACGACGGGCAGCACCTTCATCTATAGCGAGCAGCTCAAGCTGCTGCCCACGATGATCGCGCAGCTCGGCTCCGCCGGGCTGATGAACGCCGGGATCGCGGCAGCCGGGACGGTCGTGCTGATGCTCCCGCCGATCCTCGTGTTCGTGTTCTGCCAAGGCTCGGTCATCGAAACGATGACCTATTCCGGCATCAAATCGTGATGTGTGCGGGGAGAGGAGCGACCGACATGAAAAAGATCATCGCCGCGGCAGCCGCGCTCATGCTAGGCCTCGCCGCGCTGTCGCCTGTCGCCGGACAGGCGCTCAGCTTCGGCGGCTCGTATATGTACGATGCCGACGGCCGATCTTATCGCGCACCGGCGTTCTACCGCGCCGAGGACGCGGTGTATGGGCAGCAGATGGGCGCGGGCGCGCTCGACCGTCCGCAGGATCTGTTCGTCGCCGGCGAAGGAGACGGTGCGCAGATCGTGATCGCCGATACGGGCAACGACCGCATCGTCGTCACCGATGCCGCATGGCGGGTGCAGCCTCTGATCGAAGGCGGCATCGATGCGGCCGGACAGCTCTCGCCGCTGTCCGAGCCGCACGGTGTCTGCGTCGGCGCGGACGGTCTGCTGTACATCGCCGATACGGGCAACGAGCGCGTGATCGCGCTCGACGGCGACGGCCGGATCCGTCGCGAGCTGCGCGGCGAGGGACTGACCTCCGTCAACGAGAACTTCCGTTTCAAGCCGCGCAAGGTCGCGGCCGACCGGGACGGCAGCGTTTACGTCGTTTCGCCGGATATCTATCAGGGCATCGTCCGCTTCGAGGCGGACGACAGCTTTGCCGGCTTTTTCGCTCCGAACGAGATCGAGGTCACCCTCGCCGTGCGCATCGCCGAGATGTGGAAGGAGCGCTTCAGCGAGGAGCAACAGGACAAATTGGAAAAAACACTGCCCCAGCCGTATAATAACCTTTATCTGGCGGCCGACCGCTTCATCTATACGACGGCCGAGAACGTCGCCAAGGGCAGCGAGATCAAACGCCTCGGTGCGCTCGGCGTCAACACGCTGCGCACGCCGCGCGGCGGCACCGACAGCGTCGCCTTCGGCGACCGGGAGAGCAGCTACGAGGACGGCGCATTGGTCGAAAGCAGCTTCCTCGATGTCCACTGCGACGCAGACGGGCTGATGTGTGCGCTCGACGGCACGCGCGGGCGGCTGTTCCTGTACGACGGCGAATGCGATCTGCTCGGCATCTTCGGCGGCAAGACCGCCTACGGCGGAACGCTGTCGGAGCCGGTGGCGCTGGACAAATGCGGCAGCCGCTATCTGGTGCTGGATGCCGCCGCGGGCTGCGTGACGCCGTATGTGCCTACCGATCATGCCTGTGACGTGCTGGAGGCGTTGGCGGACTATGCCGCCGGGGATTACGCCGCCTGTCGGGAAAAATGGATGCGGGTGCTCGATCGGGACGCGAATTATGTTCTGGCCCGGCGCAGTATCGGCCGTGCCCTGCTGCAGCAGGGCGACAGCGCCGCCGCCATGACGATGCTCAAGGCCGGCGATGACGAGCATTTTTATTCTCTGGCGCTCAAGGAACGGCGCAAGGTGCTGCTGCGCCGCTACGGCTGGCTGGTCTTGCCGGCGGCCGCAACGGCGGTGGCCATCCCGGCCGTCATCCGGCGAGGCCGCCGCAAACGCAAAAAGGAGGGCAAACGATGAACGATCTGGCCAAGCTTGCCCGGTCGGCCCTGTATCAGGGCACGCAGGCCGCCCGTGCTCTGCGCGGCGGACTTCATGTGCGCAGTGACCAGTGGCGCACGCTGTTGCGTTTGCTGATCCACCCGATCGACGCGATGAACGACCTCAAATACGAGCATAAGGCCAGCGGCGCGATCGCCGCCCTGCTCGCGGTGCTGTTTTTCCTCGAACAGCTCGTCGCCGAAAGCGCCACCGGCTACCTCTTCGGCACACCGCAGGCACAGCGGCGCAGCATCTGGCTGATCATGGCATCCACTTTGGGTCTGCTGCTGCTGTGGGGCGTGTGCAGCTGGGCGGCATGTACGCTGTTCGACGGAGAAGGCCGCTTCGGCGAGATCTTGCTGATGACCGCCTATGCCCTGCTGCCGTGGGTGCTGCTGTCGCCGGTGGAAACGCTGCTGTCCAACGTCATCTCGCTCGACGGGAGCGCCGTGTTCTCCGCCGTGCGCCTGATCGGTGTCGGTTGGACGCTGCTGCTCGTGTTCCTCGGCATGATGGTGTGTCAGCAGTTCACGGTCAGTAAGACCGTCGCATTGACGGTCGTTTCGCTGCTCGGTATCGCGGCGCTGTTGTTTTTGGTGCTGCTGTTTTTCAGCATCACGCAGCAGATGGTGGGGTTCGTCAAGGATCTCATCACGGAACTGACGCTGTAAGGAAGGAGCGATAAGGATGAAG
>JAJXDX010000005.1:16866-19940 GCA_021640185.1 Oscillospiraceae bacterium
ACCGTTGCCGAAAACGCGCGGTTTTCCCTGCTCGTCGATGTCGATACGGCCGAGGTGCGGATCCGCGACCTTGCCGCGGGATACGAATGGAGCGCCGTCCCCACGCCGCCGCAGGGGGAGGATATCCCCGGTACGGCGCGGCGGCAGCTGTCGTCGGTCTTGCGCGTGCGGTATCTCGACGGGATGCGCAACATCCTCACCGTAGGCAGCGAGGCCTGCGTGGCGGACGGCCGCTTCTCGATCCGCACGGTGAAGGAGGACGGCACCGTCGTCGGGATCAAGATCGGCTTCGATTTCACCGACGAAGGGCAGGGGTTTTCCCTCTCACTGATCCTGCGCCTGACGTCGGACGGCCTGACGGCCGAGATCCCGCGTGCGGAGATCGCGGGCGACGGCGCTTCCCGCCTGTGCAGCGTGGAGGTGCTGCCCTCGTTCGGCGCGGCGTGGGGCGATGAGGAAGGCTTTTTGTTCGTCCCGGACGGCAGCGGTGCACTGATCGATTTCGCCGACCGTTACCGCAATGCCGAGGATTACGACCGCCCCGTGTACGGCTTCGATCCCGGCACGGCGCTGGAGGTGCGCACCGTCACCGCCGCCGAGGAGATCCGGATGCCCGTGTTCGGCATGAAACGGGACGGTGCGGCTTTTCTGGCGATCGTGACCTCCGGCGATGCGCTGACCTCGGTCAGGGCATATTCCGCGGCGGATCGCTACGGCTTTTCCGCCGTGTGCGGCAGCTATACCTATCGCGAGATCGATGATACCGGACTGGAAGGGCAGGGCGGGATGCGCCGCACCGTGACCATGGCGGATAACGATCCGTGCTCTGCCGACTATGCCGCGCGGTACGTCCTGCTCGGGCCGGCGGATGCCTCGCTCTCCGGCATGGCGCGCACCTATCGCACGTATCTTACCGATCGGTACGGCCTGAAGGCGATCGGCGACGGCTCCGCCGCGCCGCTGCTGGAGCTGTTCGGCAAGACCGAGCGCAAGGCGGACCTCCTCGGCATCCCGTATCGCAAGACCGTCAGGGCCACCACGCTCGCCGATGCGGCCGATATCGTGCGCGCCCTGCAGGATGACGGCGTGACCGGCACCACGCTCGCGCTGTTCGGCTTCACGTCGGGCGGCTTTCGCGCCGATACCGCCTGCGCGCTGCAGATCGACCGTGCGCTCGGCGGGCAGGCGGCGCTCACCGATCTGATCGCGCTCGCAGGGGCGGGGCAGGTCTGTCTGGCCGCCGACCTGCTGCGCGACTATCGCAGCGCCGGGCGCGCCTTCACGGGCGGCGGCTTCGTCCGCAGTATGAACGGGCTCACCGTCACGCGCCGCGGCGTGGTGCTCAGCGCACACACGGCGGACGATACACAGTGGCTGCTGCGCGGCGCGGACAAGATCCGCCGGGGCGCTGACCGCCTGCTGTCCGCCGTCCCGGACGGCTGCGGTATCCTGCTCGAAAATATGGGCGCAGAGCTGTATAGCGATTTTTCCGAAAAAAACGCGGCCGACCGCCAGCAGATGCTCGCCGTGTACGGGGATGTGCTGGATAAGGCCAAAGCGCTCGGCGTCCCCACCGCGTCCGACGGCGCGAACATCTATATGCTCTCCGGAACGGATCGGCTGTGCGAGGTCCCGCTGACCTGTTCCGCGCACCGCCTGCTCAGCCGCAGCGTCCCGTTTTATGCCATGGTGCTGCACGGCTTGGTCGAGATGACCTCCGCCCCGCTCGATCAGGCGGAAGACCCCGCCGCCGCGGCGCGCCTGTGTGCCGAGTTCGGCATCCGCCCGACCTATCGGGTCACCGCCTGCACCGCCGACGTATCGCGGGATACGCCGCTGTCGTTTTTGTTCGGCTCCGGCTTTGCCGGGCAGCGCGGCCGGATCGTCGAGAACGACCGCCTGATCCGCCGGATGCAGCAGGGGCTGTCCGGCGTTTCGATCGAGGATCACGAATGGCGCGGCGCGCTGAGCATCACGACCTACGGGGACGGCACGACGCTCGTGCACAACACCGCCGATGCACCCGCCGTGTACGGCGGGCAGACGATCCCGCCGCACGGCATCGAGCGGTTCGCCGCCGGCGGGGAACGACAGTGACCAATGCCGGATGACCGGCACGAATAGATGAAAAGGAAAGGTGATCGTATGAAAAAGGTTCTTTCGTGGATCTGTGCGGCCGCACTGCTGTGCACCGCGCTGCTGACGGGTGCGGTGTTCGCCGCAGCAGAGGACGGCACGACGGTGCTCTCGCCGGCCGTGGCCGAGGAGGATGCACCGGCCGTGGGAAAGGTCGGCGCGAGCTATGCCGATCCAAACGATATCTATACGGGCAGCCAGATCGCGGAAAGCGCCGCACCGCTCGATACCGGGTTCTCGATGCGGCTGCCCGTGATCAATAATGATGCTTACGGCCATTGCAGCTATAAGGGCTTTTCGCTCAAAACGGCGCTGCCGCTCGCCGGATACGCCGGCGTGGTGCTGTATGTCGCGCCGGACGGCGATGATGCCTATGACTTCCATTACGATATGACCGTCCGCGCCGCCGACGGCAGCGAGAGCCGCTGGTGGAGCCATTTCACCGGGGACGCTGCGTATTTCCTGCGCGCGGACGGTGACGGCGGCTGGACGGAGATCGCCGGCAATTATTACGGCGATCATATGCCGGGCGGGAACGCCGGCTGGCTGTACATCCCGTTTTCCGGCCTCAACGCATCTGGCGGCGGCAGCCGTCCCGCGGCGGACGCGACGGTGACGCAGATCATGATCATGGACCCCGCCACGCAGGGCGCGTCCGCCGCCCTGACCGTGACCGCCGGCGCGCCGATGGCCGTGGCGAAGGATCAGCTCGACGCCGCGACAGGTCTGCCGTACACGACGCTCTCGCCCCCGCAGCCGCCCGCGCCGGAGGATACCACGCCGCCGACGTTCGCAGGCGATGTCCGTGTCACGCAAACATCGGCGTCCTCGCTCTCCCTCACGTGGACGGCGGCCTCCGATGACGTGACGGCACCCGAAGCACTGACTTATCGCATCTACGCCGCCGGGAGCGACTTCGGCGGTACGCTGTCCGGCGC
>JAJXDX010000251.1 GCA_021640185.1 Oscillospiraceae bacterium
TCTTCTTTGTTGGCCGCTTTCTTGAATTTGATCTTCAGGTACTTGTTCGCCTTGTCGATGCCGGTATAGCGATAGGTGCGGATATACCAGCCGCTGCCCATATCGACGTCCGCATCCTTCTTTGCGGTCAGGGTCGTCCACGTCTTGTTGTCCTTGGACACGAGCACGTCGAAGCCGTCCGTGACCTTGTTGTTGATCTTTTCGGTCGTGACGTAGGCAACGATGCCGACCTCGGTGATGCCGCTGTCCAGCTTATACGTGAACCACGAATCCTTGGCCTCCGTCGTGGTCTTGATCACGCGGGAGGCATCGCCGTTGAAGAACTCGGCCTGGTTGCCGTCGAACTGCAGCTCCGTCCCGCGCTCGAACGTCTTTTTCCAATCGTCCAGATCGTCGTCAAGGAAGATGACGCCGCTTTGGCGGTCGGTGCAGGTGCCGTCGGCATTGCGGGTGAACGACGCCTTGACGACGTTGCCGCTGCTGCCGCTGTTATTGCCGGAGCTGCTGCCGCTGTTATTTTTCCCGCCGGACGTATTGCCGCCGGAGTTATTGCCGCCGGAGTTATTGCCGGTGCCGGTGGGGTCGGCCGACGTATCGCCGGACGGGTCGGTGCCGGAGTTATCGCCGCTGGGATCCGGTGCGACGATACTCTGGTCGCCGGAGGGGTTCGGCACGCTGCTGCCGCCGGAGGAGCCGGACGTGTCCGGCGTCTTGCCGCAGGCGGCAAGCAGCATGGTCAGGCTGAGCAGCAGGCTGACGGCAGCCATGCCCAGCTTCGCGGTCTTTTTCTTCATGGTGTCACGCTCCTATCTGTTTTTCGGGATGTATCGGATCTTGCCGTTTATTCCGTTACCTGCGGGATAAGCGCACCGTAGTACGCCGCACCGCCGGTATCGCGTCCAAGAAGGTCCTGCGCCGCCGGAGAGAGCGGGGCGGCCGCGTTCGGCATCGCCGCGCCGGGGACATAGGCGGCGAACACGCCGCGCCCGTCGCCGGTGCGCCCGCTGCAGGCAAGCTGCGGATCGAAGCTTTCGCCCGCCGTGTCCTGCGGCGGGACGTCGCGGTGCGCGCCCCAATACAGGTTGTGCTCGATCGTGAAGCGCTCGCCGTTCGCCAAGTGGTAGCGGGCATCGCGTCCGTTGGAGAAGAACAGGTTGCCGCGCACGGTCACGTCGGCCGCCTGATTTTGGCCGTCCGCCGTCCACACCTCGACCAGACGCTCCATGTTGCCGGAGGAGAAGAACGTATTGTTCTCGATCAGTGCGCCGCGCACCGGGCCGACCAGTGCGATCAGCTCGCCCTTCACGCCGCCGTCGTTGACCGACAGGTTGTTGCGCACCACCGTGCCGCGGTAGCCGTCCGCATCGGCGGTGGTGCTGTTCTCGCACAGCAGCAGGAACCCGCCCGCATTGTCGTGGCTGTAGTTATGCTCGATCAGCGTATCACGGCAGGACAGATCCACGTCATAGCCCTGCGCATCGTTGCAGCCCTCGGGCTTTTGGCAGTAGCCCACCTCGTTGAAGCGGATCACGCAGCCGTTGGACGACTGCGGCCAGATGCCCGCGTTGGCGCACGGCGGCTTCGGCCGGGTCATGACGTGATAGACGGTATTGTGCTCGATCAGCGCCTTGTCCGTGCCCAGCAGCACGATCCCGTCGCCGCCCGTGCGGTCGATGTAGTTGCCGCGCACGGTGATCCGTTTCGTCGGCCACCAGTTGCCCTCGTCGGTATCGTACTCGTTGAACCCCCACATCTTCGGGCGGTTGGCCCAAAGGTTCGTGTGCAGGATGCCGCTGCGCGCGACGTCCGTGATCTCGTTGTCCTCCAGCAGCACGTCGGCGAACCAGCCGGGCTTATCCGGGCAAACGACCGCAAGGATGATACCGCCGCTCTCGTACGCGTAGCTTTCGCGCTCGGCATTGACGTCATGCACGCGGCAGCCGCGCACGGTGATGTTTTTCAGCTCGCCGCCGGCGGTGTTGCAGATATGGATGCCGCGCACGCCGCGGGGTGCCGTCACGGCCAGCCCCTCCAGCGTCACGCCGCCGATGTTCTGCAGCCTGACGGCATCCGCGCCCGCCGCCTCGATCAGCGGCGGCTCGCCGGTGCCGTAGGCGGCAAAGCGGATCTGCCCGTCGTCCGGCTCCCGCCGCGGGGCCAGCGTGCCGGGATAGCGTTCCCCGGCGCGAAAGAGCACCTCGTCCCCGCCGCGCAGCGTGCGGGCATTGACCGCGTCGATCGTCCGCCATGCGGTCTGACGGCTTTGGCCGTCGTTTCGGTCACAGCCGCGCCGGCTGTCGATGTAATAGATCATTCGGCTGCCTCCTCTTGCGCCTCGTCACAGACGAACGCGCCCACATACGCTCTGCCGCCGGTCGGGCGGCCGAAGAAGTCACGCTCCGCGCCCTTCTGCGCGGGCGCGCCCGCCGTCATCGCCGGGGAGCCGGCCGCCGGGACGTAACCGCCGACGTTCTCGCGCCCGCAGGGGGCGGCGCCGGGACAGATCAGCTGCGGATCGGCCACCGTCGCGCCCGTTTCCTCGGCAGGCGGCGTGCGGTAAGCGCCCCAGTACAGGTTATGGTCGAACCGGAAGCCCTCGCCGTTCGCGATGTTGTATCGGCCGCCGCGGCCGTTGGAGATGAACAGGTTGTTGCGCACCGTGACGTCGGCGGCCTGATCCGTGCCGTCGGCCGTCCAGACCTCGATCAGCCGCTCGGCATTGCCGGTGGAATAGAACGTGTTGTTCTCGATCGTGACGCCGCGCACCGGGCCGACCATGGCGATCAGCTCGCCTTTGGTGTTGCCGTCGTTGACCGACAGGTTGTTGCGCACCACCGTGCCGCGGTAGCCGTACTCCGCCGTTTTGCCCAGCTCGCACAGCAGCAAAAAACCGCCCTCGTTATCGTGGCTGTAGTTGTACTGCACCAGCGTGTCGCGGCAGGACAGATCCACGTCGAAGCCCTGCGCGTCGTTGCACCCCTCCGGCTTGTGGGCGTAACCGACCTCGTTATACTGCACGACGCAGCGCTCGGTCGACTGCGGCCAGATGCCCGCGTTGGCGCACGGCGGCTTGGGGTCGTTCATTACGTGATAGGCCGTGTTGTGCTCCATCAGCGGGTCGATCGCGCCGATCAGCACCATCGCGTCGCCCGCCGGGCGCTCGATCAGGTTGCCGCGCCACACGACCCCGTAGGACGGCCACCAATTCTCGCTGTCGCTGACGTACTCGTTTTCCGCCCACGTTTTCCACGGCCGGTTGGACCAATAGGTATGTAAGATCACGCCCGTGCGGCAGACGTCCTCGATGTGGTTATCCTCGATCAGCAGATCCGAAAACCAGCCCGGATGCTCGTGCCCCGAAGTGGCCACGATGCCGCCGGTGCAGATGAAGAACCGCTCGTGCCCGCCATAAACGTCGTAGACATGGCAGCTTTTGATGTGGATGTGCCGCATCTCGCCGCCCGCCTCGTTGAGCACGCGGATGCCGAACAGGCCGTTCGGCGCGGTGGCCGCCAAGCCGCGCAGCGTCACGCCGCTGATGTCCACAAGATCGATCGCCGCCTCGCCGTCCGCCTCGATCACCGGCAGCGCACCCACGCCATAATGCGTGATCAGGATCTGCCCGTCACCGTCCGCGCGGCGCGGACGCAGCGTGCCGGGATAGGCCGCGCCGCAGCGGAAACGCACCTCGTCCCCGCCGGAAAGCGCCAGCGCGTTGACCCGCGCCGTGGTGGCGAACGCCGTTTGGCGGGTCAGTCCGTCCGCCGCGTCGCTGCCGTACAGGCCGTCGACATAATAGACCATATGTGCCGCTCCTTTTGGCGGGGCCTCGGTCACCTTGCTGCTTACCCGTGTAAAATTTTTCCGGCAGTGACCGTGCCACACACCGCTTTTTCTACCCAGAGCATACCACAGCGTCACCGATAAGTTAAGTATTTTTCAAAAAAAATTCATATCTCTCGGCGCATTTGTTCATTTTTTCGCGATTTGTGCGGCCACTTAGTCC
>JAJXDX010000252.1 GCA_021640185.1 Oscillospiraceae bacterium
TGCCGTATCTGCTGTTTTTCTTCGTGTTCACGCTGCTGCCGGTCGTGCTGGCGATCGGCTTGGGCTTTACCGACTACGATATGCTCCAGTTGCCGAAGTTCGTCGGCTGGGAGAACTATCTGCGGATGTTCGTGGACGACAACGTTTTTTTGATCGCACTGAAGAACACCATGATCTTTGCGCTGATCACCGGGCCGGTCAGCTATATGCTGTGCTTTTTGCTGGCGTGGCTGACGAATGAACTGCGGCCGGGGATGCGCGCCTTCGTGACGATGCTGCTGTATGCGCCGTCGCTGTCCGGGCAGGCCTACACCGTATTTTTGTACTTTTTCAGTGGTGATGAATACGGCATCATCAACGCCGTGGGGATGAAACTGGGGCTGCTGCACGAGCCGATCGCGTGGCTGTCCGATTCGCAGTACATCCTGCCGGTGCTGATCGCGGTGCAGCTGTGGCTGAGCCTCGGCACGGGATTTTTGGCCTTCATCGCCGGCTTGCAGGGGCTGGACCGCTCGCTGTTCGAGGCGGGGCTGGTCGACGGTGTGCGCAACCGTTTGCAGGAGCTGTGGTACATCACGCTGCCGCAGATGATCCCGTCGCTGATGTTCGGGGCGGTCATGCAGATCGTCAGCTCGTTCACGGTGGCGGACATCTCCGTCACGCTTGCCGGGTTCCCCAGTGCGGAGTACGCGGGCGAAACGATCGTGACCCACATCATGGACGTGGGCAACCAGCGCTATGAGATGGGGTATGCCTGCGCCATCGCGGGGGTGCTGTTCATCCTGATGATCGCGGCGAACAAGCTGGTCACCCGCGCCATCAACGGCATCGGCACCTGACAGGGGGGAGCATCGTGAGCAAGCTGACACGCGCGCTGCATCTGCGGCGCAAGACCGCGAACCGGTCGCCGTTCGGTAACCTTCTGGTGATCCTGCTGCTGGCGTTCATGTGCTTCTGCATGGTGATCCCGCTGTATTACGCGATCGTATCTTCGCTGAAACCGTTCGAGGAGCTGTTCGTGTTCCCGCCGAAGTTCTATGTCGTTTCGCCGACGCTGCAGAACTTCCGCGATCTGTTCATCATCTTCGCGAACTCCTCCGTGCCGTTTTCGCGCTACATCTTCAACAGTCTTTTCGTTTCCGTCACGGCGACGGTGCTGCACATCCTGCTGTCCTCCATGGCGGCTTATCCGCTGGCCAAAAACGAGTTTCGCGGCAAGCGGGTGCTGTTTTCGCTGATCATGCTGGCGCTGCTGTTCACCGCGCAGGTGACGTTTTTGCCGCAATACATCATCATCGCCCGGCTGGGCTGGATCAACACGTATCTGGCGGTGATCTGCCCGTTCCTCGGCTCTTCGCTGGGGCTGTTTTTGATGAAGCAGTTCATGGAGGTCATCCCGCTGTCGCTGATCGAGGCGGCGCGGATCGACGGTGCGCGGGAGATGCGGATCTGGCTGCGGATCGTGATGCCGAACGTCAAGCCCGCGTGGCTGACGCTGACGATCTTTACCTTCCAAGCGGCGTGGAACAGCACGGGCAGCTCGTTCATCTTCGACGAGGAGCTGAAGATGCTGCCGGTGGCGATCGCGCAGATCGTGGCGAGCAGCAGCGTCGCCCGCATGGGCGTGGCGATGGCCTCCACCGTGTTTTTGATGCTGCCGCCGATCGTGCTGTTCGTCGTTTCGCAGAGCCAAGTCATCCAGACCATGGCGCACGCCGGGATCAAGGAATGACCCGGCCTGCCGTCCGGGACGCGAGAAAGGGGAAAGGGATACGTATGCGCAGGTTCCTCAGATCGGCTTCGGCGCTGCTGCTGGCCGCTGCCGCCGCCCTTGGCTGTGCGCCGGCCGCCGCGGCTGCCGCCTTTGACAGCTACGGCTACACCTATTGGGGCGACCCGGTGGAAGCGCCGCCCATCTACCGGGCCGAAACGACGTGGAGCGCCGCCCTGCGTGAGCCGGGCGACCTGTTCGTCGCGGCGGACGGGCTGATCTATATCGCCGACACGGGCAACGACCGCATCGTCGTGCTGGACGGGAACGCGGACGGCGCGATCGTGCGGCAGTACGACGTGCTGACCGGCGAGGGCGGCGAGCTGACGCTGGACACGCCGAACGGCGTGTTCGTCAAGGACGACGGCCATCTGCTGATCGCCGACACCGGGCACAAGCGCGTCATCGAGATCGACCCCGCGGGCAGGCTGGTGCGGGAATACGGCCGCCCGACGGCCGACGTAGAGTTCTCCGGCATCGACTTTTTGCCGAAAAAGGTGGCGGCCGACCGGCGCGGCTTCGTCTATGCGCTGTGCCAAGGGCTGTATCAGGGCGCGGTGACGTACAAAAGCGACGGCAGCTTCGTGGGCTATTTCGGTGCCAACGAGGTCGAGGTCACGCTGAAGGTGCTGACTGCCGCCTTTTGGAAAAGCATCATGTCCCAAACGCAGATCGCGAAGCTGGAGCGCACCGTGCCCGAGGAGTTCTCGAACATGGACATCGACGAGCGCGGGTTTTTGTACACCTGCACCGCGGTGACCGAGAACCGCACCGATCAGCTGAAGCTGATCAACCCGCAGGGGGCGAACATCCAGCCGAAAAACAGTGTGATCCGCGCGGCGTATGCCCGTACCTTCGGCGATCTGCAGGTGAAATATTATCAAGGCGAGATGATCCAGACCCGCTTCGTCGACGTGGCCCATGATGAGGACGGCTACGTGTACGGGCTGGACGTGACGAAGGGGCGCGTGTTCCAATATGACAAAAACAGCCACCTGATCGGTGTGATCGGCGGCATCGGCGATCAGCTGGGCACGTTCACGAGCGTGTCGGCGGTCGACACGCTGGCGGACGGGCGGCTGCTGGTGCTGGACGCCAAGAAGAACACCGTCACCGTGTTCGTGCCGACGGCGTACCGCGCCTCGATCTGCGCGGCGCTCGCCGCCGATGAGGAGGGCGACAGCGCTGCGGCACAGCGACATTGGCAGGACGTGCTGTCGCACGACATGAACAGCGAGCTGGCCTATGCCGGGATCGGCGGCGCTTTGTTCGATCGGGGCGACTACCGGGGCGCGATGCGGTATTTCCGCCGCGGCGGCGACCGCGACGGCTATGCCAAGGCGCTGGAATACTACCGGCGCGACGCGGTCACTGCCGTTTCGCCGTACGTGCTGACGGGGCTGCTCGTTTTGGCGGCTGCGGCCGCGGTGCTCTCGCTTTTGCGAGCCGTCCGCCGCCGCCGGCAGCCGGATGCGCCGCGTCCCGTGCGCCCGGACAGGAAGCACCGCGTGCGCTCGTTTTCGCGGCTGGTGGGGTATACGCTGTTCCATCCCGGTGACGGGTTCACCGACTTTTTTGAGAAAAAGTGCTGGCGGACGTGGGCGCTCCCGGTCGTCCCGGCCGCGCTGTTTTTGGCCATGACGGCACAGCGGCAGCTGACCGGCTTCTGCTTCAACGATGCGCGGCCGAGCGACCTCAATATCCTGTTCATCCTGCTGCAGACGGTGGGGCTGTTCGCCTTGTGGACGGCCGCCAACTGGGCGGTGTCCACGCTCTTCGACGGCAAGGCGCGCCTGCGGGAGATCTGGTGTTTTTCCAGTGTGGCGCTGATCCCGTTCACGCTGTCGGTGGTGCTGCAGGTGGTGCTCAGCCGTGTGCTGATCCCGACCGAGAGCATGTTTTTGACGATCGTGCAGGCCGTGGGGATCCTGTGGAGCCTGCTGCTGCTCGCGGCCGGGCTGATGGTGTTCCACGATTATTCGCTGGGCAAAACGGTGTGGAGCAGCCTGTTGACCATCGGCCTGATGCTGGTGGTGCTGTTTATCTGTACGCTGGGGTTCAGCCTGTTCCAGCAGGTGTTCAATTTCGTCGATGCCGTGATCCGCGAGATCGGGTATCGCATCGGATAGGAGGGCGGAGGCATATGGGGAAATTTGATCGGCGCGGCCGCATCGCCTGCCGCCTGACGGCGCTGCTGTTATGTGTGGCGCTGCTCGGTGCCCTGTG
>JAJXDX010000006.1:0-12719 GCA_021640185.1 Oscillospiraceae bacterium
GTCCGGATCGATCGGGTCGATCGGGTCTTCGCCGTTATCTTCGTAGTCGGCGTTGATTTTGAGGAACGTCAGCGCGGTGCGGCTCGTTTCGACCTTGGAGGTCAGCGTGGCACGCACGAGGAAGTTATCCGTGCCCTTGACGCTGTTCGTGATGTTGAAGGTACGCGCGGAGTTGAAATCGCCGGGGCCGTCGGCCGGGATCTCGTCGATGCGGCTCGTCTTGAGCTCGTCGACCTTCGTCCACGTCCGGCCGCCGTCGGTGCTGACCTCGATCAGCAGGCGGCCGCTGCTGATCGCGCGGCCGGAGTACGACAGACGGGTGGTGGCGAACTTCTGGCCCTCGTCGGCCTTGAACTTGAAGGTGATGTGATAAGTATCGTCGACGGTGGGCGGCGTGAGGGCGGTGACGTCATAGAACGCACCGGACATCAGGCCGTCGTTCTCGATCACATAGTCGAGATAGTCGGCATCCTTGAAGCGGGTCAGGAACGAGCCGTCGAGGATGTCGCCGTCGCTCTCGCCGAGTTTGGCGAAGGAGGCGCCGACCGACAGCCAGCTCAGACGGGAGAGGTAGTTGTCCTGCACCGCCGTCATCTCGATCTTGAGGTACATGGTCTGCCAGTCCTTGGCCTTGTCACCGAAGAGGAACGAGCGCTCGCTGTCGAACTCGCCGCCCTTGTCGCCGGTGAGGGTGTACACCGGCTCGCCCCACGTTTCGTTATCGCTGCTGGCATAGAACTTGACGGTGCCTTTGCCGTAAGCGAGGCCCTTGAACTTCGCGATCGCATTGCCGAAGGTGCAGCCCTCGGGCGCGTCGAAGCGGAAGGTGACGTACTCGGTCTTGCCGGCCGCGGTCGGACGCAGATAGTTCTGGATATCCTGCCCCCAGCCCGGCTCGGTCAGGTAGGAAACGACATCGGTCGCCTCCCACACATAGGGCATGACGTCGCCCTCGGTGGCAAAGTTGGTGACGAAGGGCAGACTGCCGCCCTCGCCCGCGGGGTCGATGTCCTTTTTCAGTTCGAAGTTGAGCTGCGGCTCCTTGACGATCGGCTTATCGGCATCGCCGCCCTTGTTGAGGGCGAACTTCATGCAGCTGACCGCCGCCAGATCCGTGCGCGTTTCGTGCGTGGCCACCAGCTCCAGCTTGACATAGACGGTCTTGGTGTTCAGCGCGGCGGCCGCCGCGGACAGGTCGACGACCTGATCGCCCTCGAAGTTCTCCTGCGCGGCGCCGGTGATGGAGTGCGCCAGCGTCCAGCTTTCCTTATCGGCGGACAGCCACAGATACATCCGGCCGTAGGTCGGGCCCTTATAGGTCAGGCTGAACTGCTCGACGGTCTTTTCGCTCTCGAACTTGAAGATCATGCCGGAGAGGGTGTTCATCTCCGACGGCTGCAGACGCCAACGGATGTTCTCGCCCCAGCCTTCGCCCTGCGGCGCATACTCGGCCTTCCAGTTGCCGGTCGTGCCGACCATGTGGCTCTCCCACAGCTTCCTCGCCGGGTCGGCGTTGGCCATATCCCACGGCAGAGAAGTATCGGTCGCGGTCTTATCCACATAGGTCGGGCCCTGATAGTTGACGGTGAAGGTCTTTTCGATGCCGCTGTACGCGACGGTCACGGTCTGCGCGCCGGTGCGGAACCGGTCGACGCCGGTGATCGTGTAGCCCTCAACGCCCTCGGACGCCAGAGGCAGCTCCACCTTGCGGCCGCCCTCATAGACGGCGGTGACCTTCAGACCGTCGGCCGAGAAGTTCTCGCCCACGGTGTAGTCGAGCACATTGGGCAGCGTCAGCTCCAGATCGGTCGCCACATTGCTGACGACGTTGATCGTGAAGGTGGCCTCCAGCGTGACCTCGCCGACCTTGTACTTCACGGTCACGGTCTTGTCGCCGACCGACGAGGTGTCGGGCGCGACGACGGTGTATTCGTCGGCATTCAGCTCACGCGCCACGCCGTCTTTATCGGTGTAGGTGACCTTCAGGCCGGTGTAGTCGGGCGTGCCGCCCTTCACCACGGCCTTATTGGTCGGCTCCGCCGTCACGGCCAGCTCGCCCGCCGGTTCCATGACGCGGACGGTGAAGCTGCCGGTGTGCACGCCGTTGCCGTCCAGATACGTCACCGGGATCGTGTACGTCCCGGCCTCGTTTTTGAGGACGTTCGCCGACTGGGTGGCCGGACGGTCATCGACCGCATAGTTCTTCACGGCATTGCCGTTTTTATCGGTGACGTTCAGACCGGTGAGGTCGAGCGTCGCGCCGGCCGCATACGACGTTTTGTCCGGGCCGGTGACGGTCAGGTCGCCTTCGATCGGGGCGACGGCATTACGGAAGCGGACGTTCGCCTCGTAAGCGTCGACGTTGATGTAGCGCACCCAAGCGTTATCGGCGTTGCTGTCACGGCTGACCATGACGAAACGGACATAGATCGTCGACTTCCCGGCGGCATAGCCGGTCATATCGTCGTAATAATGTGCGTTGAGATCATGGCCGTTGTTCGAGAACTTGCGCAGATACACCCAATGCTCTTTGTCCGTGCTGACGAGGATGTCGGCGGAGCCGAGGTCCGCGCAGCGGATCTGGGTGTGCAGCTTCAGGCGCTGGAACACTTTGCCTTCCGGCGCGTCGAAACGATAAGTCGCGTAGCCGTAGGCACGCAGACCCGCCGGATGCACGGTGTTGTAGGTGCCCTCGGTGGTGAAGCCTACGCCCGCGTATTCGATCAGACCCTTGGTGTGATCGGAGCCGGGGGCATTGATGTCCATCGGCGCAGTGGTCGTGTCCGGCGTGTTGGTGGTGACCGGCTGCGCATCGCGGGTCATGTCGGTGTAGTTACCGTCAAGCTTGCACAGGCTGAACATCGTGATGTCGGCACGGCCGCCCGTCGCCTGCTGGAACACGGCCAGCTTGATGTACAGATAGCGGTTCCCGGCCGCGATGCCGGTCAGCATCTCCATGATGCCGCTGCCGCTATCATTATTATTACTGGCGGTGTCGATCAGCGCCCAGCCCTTGCCGTCGGTAGAGGCATAGACCTTGCAGAAGCTCTGATCCCAATGGCAGGGCGCTTTCCACTCGGCACGCAGCGCGTTCCAGACCTTGCCTTCGCCGGCATCGAACTTGAACACCGCATAGGCCGCCTTGTCGTCGCCGCCCGCACACATGGCGTGGGAGGAGTCGGGGCCCCAGCCGGCATTGATGGTCTTGATGTTGAGGTTGTAGCTTTCGATCATGTTGGACTTATACTGGCTCTCGTTCGCGAAGAACACGCCGGTATTCGTCACATTCGTCGGCTCGTAGGTCTTGACCTCGGACGCATCGGCCAGCGTGCCGTCCAGCTTGAGCCACATCAGATTGGTCCAATCTCTGAAATTCGTGGTATACATCACGAACTTGACATACACGCTCGATGCACCGGCCGCCTCGCCGGACAGGTTCGTCGTCGGCTCCTTCTTCCCCTCGTGGGTGCTGTCGATGAACTGCGTCCACGTGGCGTTGTCGGTGCTGACGTACGCCTTGAACTGGGTGTCGGTGCTGCCCGTGCCTTCGGTCTTATATTTGACCAGCAGTTTCAGCGTGCCGAACACCTTGCCCTCGCCCGCATCGAACTTGAACACGATGCTGCCGGAGCTGTGCGGTACCGTGGGAGAAACGAAGTATTTCTCCGTTCTGTCCCAACCGCGGTTCTGCTCGTACACGCCGACGTTATCGGCGCTGACGACGTAGTCCTTCCACGCCCCGTCAGCGATCGGCAGGTCCTTGTGGTATTCGTTCTCGCCCGCAGCGCTGGTGAAGAGCCCCGGCAGGATGCCGATGTTCAGCGCCAGCGCACAGATACAGACAAGAGCTGCCGCTGCCTTGACGATCTTATTCTTGTGCATGATCTGTTTTCCTCCTTATATATGATAGGGTGATGCGCCAGATCCGTCATTTTTGCCGATCTGCCGCCCGTCTGCCGTTTTGACAGCCGTCGACGGCAAATTTTGCCTATCCCCTCCCTTGGGTTTTTCCGCCGGTCTTTTTGCGTGTTTCGCCATGCGGCGAATGCCGTCGATCGTACAAACGACAAAATCACCGACAAGTTACGCATTCATTGTATGCCTTTTGTACCATTCGGTCAATATTCCTTTGTGACTTACATTTGACGATTTGTGACATGGTGGCGAAAAACACTTTTCATTCGTCCCGCTTCGTGCTATGCTCAGCACGGAACGAAAGGAAAAGGTCCGTCCGATTCGGGCCTTTTGATGGGAAAGGAGCGATCATCCATTATGGATAGAAAAAAGATCTTGGCATGGGTCCTGTGCGCCGCCATGCTGCTGACGCTGGGCCTGTCGGGCTGCGGGAAAGACAAAGACCCGAACAGCACGCCCTCCGGCGATCCGTCGGCACCGAACAGCTCGGTCGTCGGCCCCAGCGGCAGCGACGTGAGCGATCCGACCGACCCGA
Organism: Oscillospiraceae bacterium; assembly: GCA_021640185.1. Lineage (GTDB taxonomy): Bacteria > Bacillota > Clostridia > Oscillospirales > Acutalibacteraceae > UBA5905. The sequence goes on from JAJXDX010000006.1 coordinate 4,451, forward strand.
CCGCGACCGGTGACGGCACGCAGGGCAGCAGCGATGCCACGCGGCCGAACAGCAGCAGCGACAAAACGACCGCGGGCGGCAACAAAACGACCGCCGGCGGGAACAAAACGACCTCAGCCAACAATAACAACAGCAATAATAACACGCCGAGCAACGACACGGACGCGATCGGCAAGACCGGCTACATCAACGTAGCGGAGCTGGGCGTGAAGGGCGACGGCAAGACCGACAACACCGGCCGTTTTCAGGAGATCATCGACGCGCTGAAGACCGGCGGCAATACCATCACCTTCTTCTTCCCGGCAGGAACATATCTGTTCAAGTCCACGGTGTATCTGCCCACCTTCACGAACATCGTGGGCGAGCCGGCGGCGAGCGGTGTCGGCGGCGCGACGGTCATCAAGGCGGCCGGACGGATGTCCTGCGTGTTCACGCACAAGGACAACGGATACTTCCACGGCAACGTGTTCATGAACCTCACGTGCGACGGCAACTCCGGCAAGTATAAGGTAGACAGCTTCTTCTACATGGGATCCGTGCTGGGCTCGTCGTTCTTCAACATGAAGTTCCAGAACATCTCCGGCAACGGCATCGAAACGGTCAAGGTCACGCAGAACCCGTATGACTGGGTCAACCGCTTCCACTTTATGGAATTCACGAACGTCGGCGGCTACGCCATCGACACCACCGTGACCGATACCTATTACAGCGACATCCACGTCAAGGGCGGCAAGGGCATCCGCGACACGATCCACGGCGGCTCGGTCTACCGCAACGTCACGGTGGAGAACAGCACGGGCAACGGCCTGTCGCTTGGCCGCAGCGGCGTTGGCGAGGTGGCCAACACCGTCGTGATCAACTGCACCTTTAAGAACAACGCGGGCTACGGCCTGTATCTGGCCGCCGGCAGCAAAGTGATCAACAAGCAGACCGCCGTGAGCGCCTGCGAGATGTCTGGCAACAGGAGCGGCGATATCTATGCCGCGAAAAACGCCGAAACGGCGATTCGCGGCAACAACTTGCGCTCGTCCAAAGCGATCGTGACCGACAACGTATCGACCGGCCTTGCGGTGGTCGACAACGCCTCCGCCGCGGCGATCTCGCTGTCCGGCAGCGGCCACGCCGTAAACGGCAACAAGGTCGGCTCGTACTTAGACGGCTGCGGCGCGAAGTCCGGCAAAAACGACTTCCCCGCGCTGTATAAGTCGCTCAGCGCCAAAAAGGTCGTCAGCGTCGCCGACTACGGCGCGGCAGCCAACGGCACGACGAATGACGGCCCGGCCTTCAATAAAGCGATCGCCGCGCTGTCCGGCGGCGGCACGCTGATCGTGCCGCGCGGCACCTATGCCATCGGCACGACGGTGAACATCCCCTCGAACATCACGGTATACGCCGAGGGTACGTCCTATCTGCCGCTGGCCGGCGTGGGCACGATGTTCCGGATCAAAAACGCCTCCGGCGTCACGCTGTATGACATGGCGTTCAAGAACGATAAGAACGTCCCCGTCGCCTCCTTCGTCTCGTTCGAGAGCAGCAAAAACTGCGATCTGGTGCGCTGCTCCGTCACGCAGGGCAAGAACACGAGCAAAGCCGCCATCGCGATCGACAGCGGCTGCACGGCGGTGAACATCCGCCACGGCAGCTTCAACAGCCCGGAAAAGAGCGGCTCCAACACCCTCGTGCTGTGCAGCGGCTCCGGCACCGAGATCCACGACACGTATTTCAGCCACGGCGTCATCGCGATCCACTTCAACGGCGGCAAGAACAACAAGGTCTATGCCGTCCACTGTGACTGGTTCACGCAGACGGCGATCAAGTTCTCCGGCTCGACCACGGGCAACACCGTCGAGGGCTGCTATTTCGACATCAACGACATCGCCGTGACGGCCGACTATGCCTCGTCGACGAATGCCGCGCTGAAGATCCTCTCCTGCACGTTCCGTGCAGACGGACAGTTGGTCAGCGCCGGACAGCTGCCGCCGGTCATCCACCTGAAGAACACCGTCGGTGTAGATATCCTCGGCAACGCGTTCGAGCACGCCAAGCCGGTCCTGCTCGAGGGCAGCAACAAGGCCGTGCGCATCTACGGCAACTCGACCTGCGGGGCGATGATCTCCGGCGGCGACACCTCCGGCTGCACGATCGAGCACAACGGCGTGCGCGGATAAAGCGGCCGACGACGCAAAAACAGATCAAAACGGCGGCCGGGACTCTCCCGGCCGCCGTTCGGCGATGAAAGGAGCAAAGCTATGCTTTCCGACCGGTATGACTTTTCCGGCTTCACCTCGCTTGCGCAAAGCGGCGACGGGCGCTTCACCGTCGGGCGCGACGGCGTGACCGAGATCTTATCCCCGGCCGACCGCCGCTCCGAGTTCATCCGACACGGCGAGCGCACCGACGTGCGGCTGCTGACCGCCATCGGCCCGCAGCCGCTCTATCCGCTGAGCGAGCCGCGCTTCACCGGCCCGGCCACGGCCGTGCTGATGGATCTGGACGGCACGAGCGTGCAGAGCGAAACGTTTTGGGTATGGATCATCGAAAAAACGCTGCGCGAGCTGTGCGGCCGCCCCGGCTTTTCGCTGGAGGATGCCGATCTGCCGTTCGTTTCCGGCTTTTCGGTGTCGGAGCATCTGCGCTACGGCATCGACAAATACTGTCCCGGAGCATCGCTGGACGCGGCGCGGCAGATCTATCACCGGATCACGGCGGAGGAGATGCAGCTGATCCTGGACGGGCGCGGCAATGCGGCGGCGTTCCGCCCCGCACCGCACCTCAAGGAGTTTTTGCTGGCGCTCAAGGCGGCGCACGTCAAGATCGGGCTGGTCACGAGCGGGCTGTACGTCAAGGCGATGCCGGAGATCGTGGCCGCGTTCCGCACGCTGGACATGGGCGATCCGTTGGCGTTTTATGACGCGATCATCACGGCGGGCACGACCTATATCCCCGGCCGTCAGGCCGGGACGCCCGGCGAGATCGGTGCCAAGCCGCACCCGTGGCTGTATGCCGAGATCGCGCACGTCGGGCTGGGCCTGACGGACGCAGACGACGGGCACGTCGTGGGGCTGGAGGATTCCTCCGCCGGGGTGCTGTCGGTCGCGCTGGCGGGGTATCCCGTGATCGGGATGGACGGCGGCAACATCGCCGCCGCCGGACTGAACGGCCTGCTGGCCGCCCGGCACGGCGATCTGCTGGCCGTACTGGACGATATCCTGTAAACGGAGGCGCGTCATGGACTGTCAATGCTGCGGCGCGCGTCTGCACGCCGACGAGATCGGACTTTCCCGCAAATTCTTCGGCCGGTACACCGAGCAGGGGCGCTGCATGGCGTGCTTGGCCGACTATTTCCGCACCACACCGGAGGTCATGCGCGCCAAGGCGGAGCGCTTCCGCGCGGAAGGGTGCACCCTGTTCAAATAACGATCACGCGGCCGGGGCCGGACGAAACGTCCGGCCCCGGCCTTGTTTTTGCCCGCCGCGCCGCGGTTGACAAAACGCGGCCAAAAGCGTTATAATAAGATATTATCCCGCCTCGATGCGGGGGCAAGGAGTGTAGCGTAATGCTGTTCTATTTTTTGTTTTTGCTGCTGGGCGCGGCGGCCGCGGTAGGGGTCACGCTGGCGGCGCAGCTGTCGTGGTGGTGGCTGCTGCCGCTGGCGATCGGTCTGGCGGCCGCGATCGCGGCCGCGTATATGCTGACGCTGCTGTTCGTCACACTGTTTTTGCCGCGCAAAGAGGGCGGACGGCACAGCCCCACTTGCCGGTTCATCGTCGTGCACACCGTGGCGTGGGTGCTGTTTTTCCTCGGCTATCGGCTGGATGCCGAGGGGCTGGAGAAGCTGCCCACCGACCGCACGTTCCTGCTCGTCGGCAACCATCGCTCCAACCTCGACCCGATGGTCGAGATGGTCGCGCTGCGCCGGTGGAAGCTGGCGTTCGTGTCCAAGCCGGAAAATTTTAAGATCCCGGTGGCCGGGCCGTTCATCCGCTCCTGCTCCTATCTGTCGATCGACCGTGACGACCCGCGCAAGGCGGTGGGCACGATCCACCGCGCCGCGGACTACATCCGCGAAGGGCGCTGCAGCATGGGGATCTATCCCGAGGGCACGCGCAGCCACACGGGCGAACTGCTGCCGTTCCACCACGGCTCCTTTAAGATCGCGAAATTGGCGGACTGCCCGATCGCGGTGATGACCGTGCGCTACGGCAAAAGGCACGGCCTGCGGCGGCGCGTGGAGCTGCGCGTGCCGGAGGTGCTGGACGTGGAGTACGTCCGTGCCAACCGCACGAACGCGATCAGCGACCGCGTGCGCGAAACGGTCGAGCGGCAGCTGGAGCAGCCGCTGGACTGAACACCGACACGATAAAACGGGAGGGTACGACATGGCAGAGCAAAAGAACGTCCCGAGCATCGAGAGCCGCCTGCGGCACAACATCCTGCGCATCCCGCCGGAAACGTATGCCGCCAGCGGGATCGTGATCTACGGCCGCCGGATCAAAAGTCTGGTGTTCACGACCGATATCGCGATCATCCGCAACTGCGATGCCGATGCGGTGCTGGCGGTATACCCGTTCACCCCGCAGCAGGCGATCAGCGAGGCGATCATCAGAAATGCCTATGTCCCGGTGTTCTGCGGCGTCGGCGGCGGAACGACGAAGGGGCTGCGCACCGTGTCGCTGGCCAAGGACGTGGAGATGCAGGGCGCGATGGGCGTGGTGCTCAACGCACCGATCTCCGACCTCAACCTGCACGCGGTGTCCGCGGCCGTGGACATCCCCGTCATCATCACCGTAACGAGAGCGGACACCGACGTGCGTGCCCGGCTGCGCTCCGGCGCGTCCATCCTCAACGTCGCCTGCGCCAAGGAAACGCCGGCCGTCGTCGCCAAGATCCGCGAGCAGCTGCCGGACGTGCCGATCATCGCCTCCGGCGGGCGCACGGGGGATACGATCCGCGCCACCGTCGAGGCCGGTGCCAACGCCGTGACCTACACGCCGCCCACCACGCAGGAGCTGTTCTCTGCGATGATGGAACGCTATCGCGAGTGACCGAAAGAAGGTGTGCCCCATGACGGAAACGACCGCCGGTGCCGTCCTGTCCCTTTTGGACGGCATCGCACCGCTGAGCACGGCCGAGCCGTGGGACAACGTCGGGCTGCTCGTCGGCAGCCCGGCAGATCCCGTGCGCCGCATCGCCGTCGCGCTGGACGCGACGGCCGACACGGTCGCGCAGGCTGCGGCCGCCGGTGCGCAGCTGCTCGTCACCCACCATCCGGCCATTTTTTCGCCGCTGCGGCGGATCGCGCGCGGGGACGTCCCCTATCTGGCGGCCGCCGCCGGGATCGATCTGATCGCCGTGCACACGGATCTGGACAAGGCGGCGGGCGGCGTCAACGACACGCTGGCCGCCCTGCTCGGCCTTTGCGACGTGACCGCCGCCCCGGACGGAATGTGCCGCATCGGCAAGCTGCCTGCGGCCGCCGCGCCGCAGGAGCTTGCCCGTCTGATCGGCGCACGGCTGCACACGGCCGTGCGCGTCAACGCGCTCGACCGCCCCGTGCGCACGCTGGCGGTGTGCGGCGGCAGCGGCGGCGATCTGATCGGCGACCTTGCCGGGCGCGCCGACGCGCTGCTGACCGGCGAGGTGCGCCACCACCAATGGCTGCAGGCGAACGCCGCCGGATTGACCGTGTGCGAGGCCGGTCATTTCGCCACGGAGCATCCGGTCGTGCAGACGCTGCACGACCGCCTGCGCGCGGCGTTCCCGGACATCCCGCTGACCGTGTGCGCGGAGCAAGCGCCGTACGAAACGATCGGGATATAACGATATAAGATCAACTTTGGGTATAGGAGGAGAACGGCGATGGCACTGGACGGCGCGTTTTTGACGTGTTTGCGGCGGGAGTTGACCGCGTCCCTGCCCGATGCGCGGATCGACAAGATCCATCAGCCCGGCCGCGAGGAGCTGGTGCTGGTGATGCGCACGTCGGCCGGCACGCGGCGGCTGTATCTGTCGGCCCAGCAGGCCGCGCCGCGGATCCATCTGACGACCGATCAGCCGGAGAACCCGGCGCAGCCGCCGATGTTCTGTATGCTGCTGCGCAAGCGGCTGACGGGCGGACGGCTGCTCGATATCCGGCAGGAGGGGCAGGAGCGCGCGCTGTCGCTCTCCTTCGACTGTCTGGACGAACTGGGCGACCACGTGTGCCTGACGCTGATCGTGGAGATCATGGGGCGCAACAGCAACATCATCCTCGTCGGCGGGGACGGGCGCATCATCGATGCGATCCGCCGCGTCGACCCGGACGGCACCGCGCGCCCGGTGCTGCCCAGTTTTCCCTACGAAAAGCCGCCCGCGCCGGCCGGTCTGCCGGACACGCTGCGCCGAACGGCGCAGGCGGTGACCGAGGAAGTATGCACCTGCGACCGGGCGCTGAGCAAGGCGCTGCTGAATGAAGAGCTTGGGCTGTCCCCGCTGGTGTGCCGGGAGCTGGCGTTTCGCACCGCCGGGGCCGACGACGTCCCGGCCGCATCGCTGGACGAAGCGGCACGCGCCCGGCTGACCGCGCAGATCGCGCGGGTGCAGGACACCGTGCGCACCGGTGACGGCGCGGTGCCGTACCTGCTGCTGCGCCCGGACGGGACGGCGCTGGAGTTCTCGTTTTTGCCGATCGCGCAGTACGGGCTGTCCGCCCGCGGGCAGGAGATGCCGTCGTTCTCGGCACTGCTGGACGCATTCTATTCCCGCCGCTCGGCAGCGGAGCGGATGCGTGCCCGCGCACACGATCTGTCCCGCCTGATCGACACGACGGCGGCGCGCCTGCGCCGCAAGCTGAAAAACCAGCGCGAGGATCTGGCCGCGACCGCCGACCGTGACCGGCTGCGCCTGTTCGCCGACCTGATCTATGCCGGGATGGGACAGATCCGCCCCGGCGCAGACAGCGCCGTGCTGACCGATATCTATGCCGAGGACGGGGCGACCGTCGCCGTGCCGCTCGATCCGGCGCTGTCTCCCTCTGCCAACGCCCAGCGCTATTATAAGGAATACCGGAAGGCGCAGACGGCCGAGCAGATCCTGACGCAGCAGATCGCCGCGGGCGAGGAAGAACTGGCCTATATCGAAAGCGTGGCGGACGCGCTGTCGCGTGCCGCGACGGCCGCCGACCTTGACGCATTGCGGCAGGAGATGACGGAGCAGGGCTATCTGCGCGCCCGCGGCGGCAAGACGGCAAAGCCCGGTGCGCGCGCCGGTTCCGGCTCCCGCCCGAACAAAAAGCCGAAGCCCGCACCGGCGGGCAAGCCCATGCGCTTTCTCACCGACGACGGGCTGACCGTGCTGATCGGGCGCAACAATCTGGAGAACGACCGCCTGACCCTGCACACCGCCCGCGGCAGCGACATCTGGCTGCACGTGAAGAACAGCCCGGGCTCGCACGTCGTCGTGCTCACCGAGGGGCAGACCCCGCCCGACCGCTCGCTGGAGCAGGCGGCCGTCTTGGCCGCGACCTACTCCAAGGCGGCCGCGGGCGTGCAGGTGCCGGTGGACTACACGGCCGTCCGGTTCGTCAAAAAGCCGTCCGGCGCCAAGCCCGGCCGCGTGATCTATACCGACTACCGCACCGCGTTCGTCGATCCGGATCCGGCGCTGGCCGAACGGCTGCGGCAGCCCGACTGACCGCCTTCGGCACATTTTGCCCAGTTTCCGCTTTGTAGTGTTAAAGTGATGAGCGAAGTTGTACAAACTTCGAAAAAACGGGCGCATACCCCTTGACAGTTTACGGATCTCGGCGTATAATGACAAAAAATCGCGAAGGGAGATGGACGAAATGACGAAAACCGTGTTTGCTGCCAATGCCGCTGCCCGGTCTGCTCGGCCGTGTTCGTCCGCTGCTGCCTGCCCGCAGGCCACGGCTTTCTCCTGCTGCGCCTCTGCCCAAACGAATACGGCTGCCCTGCGCGCCCTGTCGGACATCGCCATGCTGGCGGTGTCCGTTTTCGTTATGCTGTGCGCCATGGGTGTCGTATCTGTCGTTCTGTCCATTCTGGCTATTCTGGTCATTATGGTCATTCGACTGGCGGTCATTATCCTGATCGACCGTCGTGCCGGGCAGTATCGCCGAAGTCGCTTTTCTGTTTAAGAAAAACGTCTGATGACGGTCCTGCTCCACGGAGCCGGACCGTTTTCCTTTTTCGGCGCCTCAGTTTCGTATCCGACAGGCGATCGCCTGTTTTGGATAATATCCGTGACCCCTCATTTTTTTAAAAAGGAGAA
>JAJXDX010000006.1:12729-15388 GCA_021640185.1 Oscillospiraceae bacterium
AGAAATGCAAAATGAAAAAGACCACTCGTTTCGCCGCCTTCGCTGCGGCAGTGCTCATGCTGTGTGTTGCCTGTGCAGGCTGCGGCGGCAGCAAAGCCACCGAGTACAAGGTGGGCGCGACCGGCCCGCTGACCGGCGATGCCTCGTCCTACGGCAACTCCGTCAAACAGGGCGCCCAGCTGGCGTTCGACGAGATCAACGCCGCCGGCGGCCTCAACGGCGTCCCGTTCACGTTCGATATCAAAGACGACAAGGCCACCCCGGCCGAGGCAGCCACCGGCTATGACGCGCTGATCGACGACGGGATGCAGATCTCGCTGGGCAGCGTAACCTCCGGCTCCTGCGAGGCGTTCGCCGCGAAGGCCGTGCAGGACAACGTGTTCTTCATCACGCCGTCCGCGTCTGCGGCCAACGTGATCGCCGACCGTCCCAACGCCTTCCGCGTTTGCTTCGGCGATCCCGATCAGGGCACGCTGGCGGCCGAGGAGCTGACCAAGACCTACACCAAGATCGGCGCGATCTACGACACCAGCGATGCTTACTCCTCCGGTATCTATGATGCGTTCAAGGCGGAGATGGACAAGCTGGGCAAGACCTTCACCGTACAGACCTTCGATAAGGAGAACAACAAGGACTTCTCCACACAGGTCGAGGCGCTGAAGGACTGCGAGGTCATCTTCCTGCCGATCTACTACACCGAGGCCGGCCTGATCGCCAAGGCTTGCGTGGCCAAGAGCGTCACCGCTGCCCTGTTCGGCTGCGACGGTCTGGACGGCGTGGCCGACCAGATCGATGCCACGGTCAAGAACCCGGTCAGCTACATCACCCCCTTCGATGTCCACAGCTCGTCCAAGAAGTCGGCCGACTTCACCGCCGCCTATAAGGCGAAGTACAACGCCGATCCCGACCAGTTCGCCGCCGATGCCTATGATGCCGCCTACGTCATCTTCGAGGCGATGAAGGCCGCCGGTGTGGACGATCCGTCCATCAGCGCCAGCGATCTGTGCGACAAGGTCGTCAAGGCGATCACCGATGCGTCGTTCTCCTTTGACGGCGTCACCGGCAAGATGACTTGGGATGCCTCCGGCGCCTGCGCGAAGAAGCCGGTCATCGTCAAGCTGCAGTGATATCCGGAGCCTTCCACGGCCCGTATGCCCGCAAGCGGCAGGGAGGAAACTCCCTGCCGCCGCGGCGCGAGCGGGAAACGCTGCGGCCGGATGCGGCAACGCTTTCCGCTCGCGTCGACGGCCCCATTTTTGATGAGGAGAGGACGATAACGATATGATGACCTTACTGGACGGCCTGAGCCTCGGCGCGATCTACGCGCTGATCGCTCTGGGCTACACCATGGTCTACGGTATCGCCAAGCTGCTGAATTTTGCGCATGGCGACATCATCATGGTCGGCGCTTATGCGATCCTGACCACCCTGAACATCACCGGTAACCCTGTTTTGGCGATCGTGGTATCGATCGTGGTCTGCACTGCGGCCGGCATCGCGATCGAGCGGCTGGCCTACCGCCCGCTGCGCGGCGCATCGCCTCTGGCGGTGCTGATCACCGCCATCGGCGTCAGCTATTTGCTGCAGAGCATCGCGCAGCTGATCTTCGGTGCGAAGTCGCGCCCCGTGACGCTGCCCTCGTTCGGCAATCTGTCGGTCGGCTCCGCGCAGATCGGCGTGGCCACGCTGATCACCCTCGTCGCCGGTGCGATCATCATGGTCGCGCTGACGCTGTTCGTCAAGTTCACCCGCACCGGGCGCGCCATGCAGGCCGTGTCCGAGGATCGCGGCGCGGCGCAGCTGATGGGCGTCAACGTCAACCGCATCATCATGATCACCTTCGCGATCGGCTCTGCACTGGCGGCGTTCGCCAGCCTGTTCTACTTGCTGCAGATCCCGTCGACGAACCCGACGCTCGGCTCCATGCCCGGGATCAAGGCGTTCACGGCGGCGGTCATCGGCGGCATCGGTTCCATCCCCGGCGCGATGCTGGGCGGCGTGCTGCTGGGCCTGATCGAAAAGATCTGCCTGAGCATCCCGGTGATCGCCCCGTACACGACGGCGGTCGAGTTCAGCCTGCTGATCCTGATCCTGCTGATCAAGCCGATCGGACTGCTGGGCAAAAAGAGAAGGGTGAAGGTGTGATCATGGGCTATCTGACGAATGCGCGCAAGTCCTTCAAACTCAAATATGCCGTCACCTATTTCGCGCTGATCGCGTTCACGGTGCTGATGATCATCCTCAGCAGCGCCGGCGTGCTCTCCCGCCTCGGCATCGGCCTGCTGTCCCGCTTTGCCTACAGCATCATCATGGCGCTGTCGCTCAACCTCGTCGTCGGTTTCCTTGGCGAGCTGAGTCTCGGCCACGCCGGATTCATGTGCATCGGCGCGTACATCGGCTGCTACTGCGCGAACCTTCTGCACAACGTGATCGGCAGCCCGCTGGTCGTGCTGATCCTGTCTATGCTGATCGGTGCGGCCGCGGCCGCGGTGTTCGGCCTGATCATCGGTCTGCCCGCGCTGCGCCTGAAAGGCGACTATCTGGCGATCGTGACCCTCGCCTTCGGCGAGATCGTGCGCAACGTGTTCAAAAACCTGCCGTGGTTCGGCGGCGCGCTGGGCCTGCTGACCAAGACGTATGCGCCGAAGTCGCTGTTCAT
>JAJXDX010000006.1:15398-19840 GCA_021640185.1 Oscillospiraceae bacterium
GCTTCGTCACGGTGCTGATCGTGCTGTTTTTGATCCAGAACCTGATCCGCAGCAAGCACGGGCGCGCCGTCACCGCCATCCGCGATAACGAGATCGCGGCGCGCGCCATGGGCATCAATGTCACGTTCTACAAGCTGCTGGTGTTCGTGATCTCGGCGGCGTTCGCCGGGGTGGCGGGCGTGCTCTACGGCCACTCCTACACGCCGGTGGACTACTCCTTCTTCTCCTATAACTATTCGATCGAAGTGCTGGTGATGGTCGTGCTGGGCGGCATGGGCAGCCTCAACGGCTCCATCATCGCGGCGGTGCTGATCACGTGGATCAACTCCATGCTGCAGAATATGCTGTCGGGCGACCTGGCGGCGATCAAGCTGCTGGTGTATGCGCTGATCCTGATCGTGATCGTACTGTTCAACAACGCGCCCGCCCTGCAGAAGTACAAGGAAAAGATCAGCCCGCACCACATCAAGGAGCGCCTGCTGGCGCCGCGCCGCAAGCCCGGCACGATCACGGACGATGCCGCGGCGTGGAACCGGATCCCCACCAAGATCCCGATGGATGAGACGCTGAGCGTCGACCTCCGTTTGGAGGAAGCGCTCCCGGCGCAGGATGAGAACGGAAAGGAGGGGCCGGATCATGAGTGACGTCAAAACGGTGCTCAAGGCCGAGCAACTCGGCATCACCTTCGGCGGCCTGCACGCGGTCGAAGGACTGGATCTGACGATCGGCGAAAAGCAGATCTACGGTCTGGTCGGCCCCAACGGCGCGGGCAAGACCACGGTGTTCAATATGCTCACCGGCGTGTACACGCCCACCCACGGCCGCTTTTATCTGTGCGGCGAGGACCTGACCGGCAGATCGCAGGAAACGATCAACCACAAGGGCATCGCCCGCACGTTCCAGAACATCCGCCTGTTCAGCAACATGAGCGTGATCCGCAACGTCATGGTCGGGCTGCATAACCAGCCCGAGTTCAAGTGCGATCCGTTCTCCAGTATGCTGCGACTGCCGCGCCATTTCGACACGGAGCAGCGGATGCGCACCCGTGCCAAGGAGATCCTGTCCATGTTCGGCTTGCTCGAGGAGCGCAACGCGCTCTCCTGCAATCTGCCCTACGGCAAACAGCGCAAGCTGGAGATCGCACGTGCCTTGGCCACGAACCCGAAGTTGCTGCTGCTCGACGAGCCGGCCGCGGGCATGAATCCCAACGAAACGGCGGAGCTGATGCAGATCATCCGCACCATCCGGGACGACTTCTCGCTGACCGTGCTGCTGATCGAGCACGACATGAAGTTCGTCGCCGGGCTTTGCGACGAGCTGACGGTGCTGAACTTCGGCACGGTGCTCGCGCAGGGCAAGCCCCAGACCGCGCTGTCCGACCCCGAGGTCGTGCGCGCGTATATCGGAGGTTGAGCGTATGGCATTGCTGGAAGTGACCGGACTGACGGTCTATTACGGAGTGATCCAAGCCCTCAAGGGCATCGACTTCACCGTTAACGAAGGCGAGATCGTGACCCTGATCGGCGCGAACGGTGCCGGCAAGACCACCACCATGCAAAGCGTGATGGGGCTGATCTCCGCGCAGGGCGGCAAGGTGGTCTATGACGGGCAGGACATCACCAAAACGCCCTGCCACAAGATCGTGCACATGGGCATGACGCAGGTCCCGGAGGGACGGCGCGTGTTCTCCGAGTTGACGGTGCACGAGAACCTGCTGATGGGCGCGTACGCCAACAAGGACAAGGCGCAGATCCGCCGTGATATCGACGGGATCTGCCAGCGCTTCCCCCGTCTGGGCGAGCGCCGCGATCAGATCGCCGGCACGCTCTCGGGCGGCGAGCAGCAGATGCTGGCCATGGGACGCGCCATGATGTGCCATCCGAAGCTGCTGATGCTCGACGAGCCGTCGATGGGGCTTTCTCCCCTGCTCGTCGACGAGGTGTTCCACATCATCCGCGATTTCCGCGACAGCGGCACCACGATCCTGCTCGTCGAGCAGAACGCGAGCAAGGCACTTACGGTGTGCGACCGCGCTTATGTGCTGGAAAACGGCAGCATCGTGCTATCCGGCACAGGCGAAGAGCTGCTGGCCAGCGAGGACGTCAAAAAGGCGTACCTCGGCGGCTGACGGCAAAGGGCGAGCATGAAAAAAAGCAGCGGGGCAGGCAAACGCCTGCCCCGCTGCTTTTTCACCTGTCCCGGCAGTGACCCGGCAGGGAGGCGGTGGATATACTATGCACCGTGGTGTGCGCTTATCCGAAACGACGCCGAACGGCCTCTGTTTTGCCCTGCCGTGGGCGGATACGGCCGACATCGAGCAGAGGGGATTAGTTAGGCGGCGGCGCGGCAGTGGCACGCACGGCTGCGAAAATGCGTAAAAATGACGTGCGGATCTCCACGTTGGTTTGGCTGCGGCTGAGGGCAAAAAGATGCGTTCTGCCGACGGTGTGTAACAGGCAGGCCAACGACCGGACACCCATACTAACGGCGCACAGCGAAAAGCCACGGCCGGCAGCGCGTAGCGGAAAAATGGCTGTCGGAAAGTGACCATTGAGCTAACGGCGAGCAACGAAAAACTCCCGCTGCCCGTTTCTGGGCAGCGGGAGTTTTTGCATCGTCAGCGGGATGCGGCTCTTAGGCGTTGATCTTGGAAACGACGCCGGAACCGACCGTACGGCCGCCTTCACGGATAGCGAAGCGCAGGCCCTCTTCGATAGCGATGGGGGTGATCAGTTCGACATCCATCTCGACGTTATCGCCGGGCATGCACATCTCTACGCCCTCGGGCAGGTGGATGACGCCGGTCACGTCGGTGGTGCGGAAGTAGAACTGCGGGCGATAGTTGTTGAAGAACGGAGTATGACGGCCGCCTTCGTCCTTGGACAGGACATAGACCTGCGCATGGAACTTGGTGTGCGGGTGGATGGAACCCGGCTTGCACAGGACCTGACCACGCTCGATCTCGTTGCGCTGGATACCACGCAGCAGGGCGCCGATGTTATCGCCGGCCTCAGCGTAGTCGAGCAGCTTGCGGAACATCTCGATGCCGGTGACGACCGTCTTCTTGCGCTCCTCGGTCAGACCGATGATCTCGACTTCGTCAGACATATTGAGCTTGCCGCGCTCCACACGACCGGTGGCGACGGTGCCGCGGCCGGTGATGGTGAACACGTCCTCAACAGGCATCAGGAAGGGCTTCTCGTCGTCGCGGACCGGATCCGGGATATACTCGTCGACGGCATCCATCAGCTCAAGGATCGGGGCATAAGCCGGATCGTTGATGTCGGTGGAGGTGCACTCGAGGGCAGCCAGAGCGGAGCCCTTGATGATCGGCGCGTCGTCGCCCGGGAAGTCGTACTTGTTCAGCGCCTCACGGATCTCCATCTCGACGAGCTCGAGCAGCTCGGGATCGTCGACCTGATCGACCTTGTTCATGAACACGACGATATACGGAACACCGACCTGACGGGCGAGCAGCAGGTGCTCATGCGTCTGGGCCATAACACCGTCGGTCGCCGCGATGACCAGGATAGCGCCGTCCATCTGGGCAGCACCGGTGATCATGTTCTTGACGTAGTCGGCGTGGCCGGGGCAGTCGACGTGCGCATAGTGGCGCTTGTCGGTCTCGTACTCGACGTGAGCGGTGTTGATCGTGATACCGCGAGCACGCTCTTCGGGGGCCTTATCGATGTTGGCATAGTCCATGAACTGGGCGCCGCCCTTCATCGCCAGGACCTTGGTGATCGCAGCCGTCAGCGTGGTCTTGCCATGGTCGACGTGACCGATGGTGCCGATGTTGACGTGCGGCTTGTTGCGTTCAAACTTCTGCTTTGCCATTGTTTGTTCCTCCTTTGATGATCAAAGATGATATTGGCCGGACTTGGTATCATTTTACCAGAGCCGGACGGGTTCTGCAAGTACTTTTCCCAAGAAAACGTGATTTTTTTGGAAAAAGGCTGCCGAACTGGCGCGATACCGCGTCAGTCTTCCTTCTTCACGCGCTTGGCGATGATCGCCTCGGCGACGTTCTTCGGGATCTCGGCATAGTGGCTGGGCTCCATGACGTACTGGCCGCGGCCCTGCGTACCGGAACGCAGGTCGGTCGCGTAGCCGAACATCTCGCTGAGCGGGACGCTGGCACGGATCTGGACGGCGCCGTTGATGTTCTCGGAGCCTTCCATCTGACCACGGCGGGATGAGATGTCGCCGATGACGAAGCCCATATACTCGTCGGGCGCGGTCACGACGACCTTCATGATCGGCTCCATCAGCACGGGATCGGCCTTGCGCATGGCCTCCTTGAACGCCATAGAACCGGCGATCTTGAACGCCATTTCGGAGGAGTCGACCTCGTGATACGAGCCGTCATACAGCGTGACCTTGCAGTCGACGAGTATATGGGCTTCGTCATCGGCGACATCTCATCCCGCCGTGGTCAGATG
>JAJXDX010000253.1:0-3166 GCA_021640185.1 Oscillospiraceae bacterium
ATCGCCGATCATGCCGGATGGCAGGGCAAGGTGTACTGCATCGCTGGCAAGGACGCGCAGTTCGATAACCTGCTGGACGCGACCGGCTACCCGGAAAATCCGCTTGGCCTGTGCGGCTATAACTGCCGCCATTCCTTCACGCCGTTCCTGCCGGGCGTCAGCCAGAATCATAACAAACCGATCGATACCGAAGCCAACCGCCGCGCCTATGAGCTGTCGCAGACGCAGCGCGCGATGGAACGCCGCATCCGGGCGCAGAAGCGCAAGTGCACGGCGCTGCACACAGCCGTGAAAAGCTGTGAAGATACGACGGCCAAGGCAAAGCTACAGGAGAAATACACGCAGTCCGCCAAGCGCCTGCAGGATCAGAACTCGGCCTACACGAAGTTCTGCGACGATAACGATCTGAAACCATACTACGAGCGGCTCGCCGTCGCAGGGTGGGATCGCTCAGCGGCGTCAACCGCGTCCGCGGCCGTTCGAGAGCAAAAGCGCGTCGACAAAATGATAGCCGATTTTAACGCCGAGCATGTGGCGAAAGATCCTGCAGAACTTCTTCCAAAGCACGAATATGCACACGGTGTAAAAGAAAAGCTGTTGAACTATTCGCTTAATATGAAGGAGGGCGCCAGTGGGCGAGATAAGGCGGTTGTATTTCAGGCGGCGCTGGGGTATAATGCAAATAATTACGAGCTGCTTATGCAGGAGATTATGGCGGGCGTTGGCAGGTATAAGGCCAGCGGGAAAACAACAACAGAACATGGGGAGAAATTTACCGTGCGAATGCTGGTGAAGGGCGCAAATGGACGCTATGTCCCGATTAGAACAGGATGGATCATCGCCCCGGAGGATAGAACTCCGCGCATGACGACGGCATTTGTGGACAGATGAGGAGGGAAAAATGATATGCAGAGGCCAAAAGAATATGATTGTGTTCGATTGAAGGATGGGAGAGAGGGCACAATCGTGGGGGTCTATTCGGGGGATGTATATCTGGTTGATATTGACTACCCGCCGGAGCGGCTGCATGAGATTGAGGATACAACAGAGTTCATCAAAGCAACGGATATTGAAAAGATCACTTATGAACATATCGTGGAATAAACAATCGGATAAATTTTAGCGAAATTTATTTCACATAATAATTCGAGAAACCATCTTACCAATCGGCAAGGTGGTTTTCTTATACCCAAAATCGAATCAGGATACGCAGGGGCAACCGAGAAACCGGCTGCCCCTTTGCTATATCACGACCCCGCCGGTGGTTCATCCGGCTCAATCCACACAGCCGACGGGCTGTTAAAAATCACGTTCAGGAGGATTACGCATGAAGAACATCGAGACCATTCTTTCCGACTTCGGTATCACGATTCCGGAAGGAAAGGCGGCGGATCTGCGCAAGGCCGTCGCCGAAAACTACAAGACCGTGGCGGAATTCACCAAGCTGCAGGAACGCCACGACGCGCTGGACACATCGCTGAAAGACGTGCAAGGCAAGCTTGCCGCCTTTGACGGCGTGGATGTCGCAGCGCTGAAAGGTAAGATCACGACCCTGACCAATGACCTGCAGACCGAGCGGGACAACCGCAAGAAGGACGCTGCCGCCGTGAAGCTGCGCAGTACGGTGGACACGTTCCTGTCGGGCAAGCATTTCGTCAACGACATCACGCGCGAAACCATCACGGACAAGCTGGTGACAGCACTGGGGTCCGACGATGCGCGCGGCAAGTCGATCGACGACCTGTTTACCGGCCTTGTCACCGATCAGAACGGCAAGGAGATCCCCGGTATCCTTGTGGCCGATCCCGCCAGCAAGGCGCGCTTTTCGTCCGATCACAGCGGCATGGTGCCGCCGGCGGGGGGCGCAAAAGAATACGTAGCCCAGAAATACAAAAACAACCCGTTTTTCAGGGGCTAAGACTACGAAAGGAAATGATGATCTATGTCTATCCAGTATGGATCCATGTATGTCGATGAACAGTACAAGGCAACTGTTCTTCCCAACCTGTTTTATAAGACCTGGCTTGTGCCTGGCGTGACCTATCAGGACGTGATGGTCGACGGCGCCGGCGGCTGCTACTGGCACAAGCTGACCTCCACCGCCGCGTCTGTCGGCACGCCCGGCCGTGACTTCACGGACACCGCTGCCGCTGACACGCTGGTTCAGGCTGTTTTCAACAACAACCTGCAGGCATCTAAGAAGATCTACGGCGTGCAGGCGGCCGCTGTGGCGTTCCCGATTGCCGAGGAGCATCTGGCCCTTGCCACCCGCGAAGTCGCGGAGGCAAAGAATCAGTGCGCGCTGGCCTGCCTGATCTCCGAGGGCACGGCATCCACCAACACCACGAAGACCACTGCGGCCAACTTCAAGGCGCAGGTACTGGCCGAACGCAAAGCCATGGTCAAGGCGAAAGCCAATCCCACCATCGTGCTTTGCAGTCCGGACTTCTTTGCCACGATGCTGGAGTTCGCCGGTGAGAAGTACATCCCGACGTCCAACGAGATGCTGCTTGCCGCCGCTGCCGGCGGGCAGGTCGGCAGCTTCATGGGCTTTACCTGGATCGAAGTCAACGGCTTCGCGTCGTCTGCTGATCTTGCCTACTATCCGCACGGCGGTACGAAGGCCAGCGTCACGGCGGCGAACCTCGCGAAGGTGGAATTCATCATGTACGATCCGAACGCCTTCGGCGTCGGCGATAACTTCAGCATCGTCCGTATGGTCGATTCTGAGCTGTTTGCCGGTACGAAGGCACAGGTCGAGGAAAACGCCGCCCTGCGTGTGCTGGACGCTGCGCAGGTGCACGTGAAGTCCTACGCAAGCGCGTGATCGGCAGGTGAATCACGGTGTACGCGGATTTTGACACATACGTAAAACGGTACGGGGACGATTTGTCCCCTTTTTGCGACGAAGTGACTGCTGCCCGCTACCTGCGTGCGGCGTCGCGGGAGATCGACCGCTTTACGTTCGACCGCTTCGGCGGCACGCTGCCGGAATCCACGATCGACGCCGAAAAGCTGCAGGACTGCGCGTGCGAACTGGCCGAATGCCTTTACCGCATTGACCAGGCGCGTGACAGCGCGGCTGAAACCGCAGACGTCGGCGGCGTAAAAACCGCCGGCCCTGTGGCGTCGGTGTCGTCCGGCAGCGAATCAATCACATATAAAG
>JAJXDX010000253.1:3176-3956 GCA_021640185.1 Oscillospiraceae bacterium
CACATACAAGGCGGCCGACAGCTGCTACACGACCGCCGCGAAGACTACGGCGGCACGTGACGAGCTGGTGTTTGACTTGCTTCGGCGCTGGCTTTCCGGCGTGGCCGTGGATGGCGTCCTTGTGCTGTACGCGGGGGTGACGTGCTGATGCTGCTGCTTCATAGCGATACGGTCACGCTTTTTTCCCGTGTGCGCGGCGCGCGCGGTCAGGCCGATACGTGGGTGCGGCACGTGCTGGCCGGCGTCAAGGTGGAAGCAAAAACCGCTATGACGCCAGGTACGACCGGCGATGTGCCGGGGCACTATGTGCTGCTGCTTGTCCCGAAAGCGGCCATTGGCGCGCTGACCTATGCGACGCCGGAAGTGTACCAGGCGGCGGATGACCGCAGCGGCATGATTGCGTTTCAGCCGGGCGATTATTTCTGCCGCGGCGAGCACGAATGGGCGGAATATGACGCGCTGTGCAAAGTCACGGAGTGCCACCGCATCACATCCTGCGCGTGGTTTCCGCTGATTGCACACTTCGAGGTGACGGCATCATGAGCGATATCAAGCACTATAAGAACGTCAGCTATGTCAAAGGGCACGTCCGGGTAAATCTCCGGTTCGCCAAATACGGCCCGCGATTCGCCAAAGCGCAGGAATGGCTGGGGAAGCAGGTGCTTGCGGACAGCAAACTGTATATGCCGTGGAAAACCGGCAGCCTGCAGCAGCGTTCATACGTCGCAGAAGGTGGCCGGCAGGTCGTGTTCCCAGGCCCATATGCAAGGTATCTGTATA
>JAJXDX010000254.1:0-3058 GCA_021640185.1 Oscillospiraceae bacterium
CTGCCGACGCAGCCCGGCACACAGCCGACGAAGCCTGCTACGCAGCCGACGCAGTCCACACAGCCGACGCAGCCGACCTCGTCCGCCGAGCCGGAGCCGAGCGCGCCGCCGACCGAACCCACGCCGCCCCCGACCGAGCCGGAGCCGTCGACCGAACCGTCGACCGAGCCGTCGGCCGAGCCGGAGCCTGTCCCGCCGGAGAGCGGGACGGCGGAGGGCTGACCCGTTTTATCACCGAAGGAGAATACGATGTCTGACTGTCCGACCCCCTATACCCCTGACGAGATCCTGCTGATCAAAAACGGCGAGCTGGCGCTGAAAGGACTCAACCGCCACACCTTCGAGGAAGCACTGATGCGCAATCTGCGCTATCGGCTGCAGCGCGCGGGGCATTTTTCGCTGCGCTGTGCCCAGTCCACGATCGTGATCGCGCCGAAGGACGCCGATGCGGATCTGGACGAGGCGTGCGACTGTGTGTCGCGCGTGTTCGGCATCGCGGGCTTTTCCCGCGCCCGCGTGGCAAAAAAAGAACTGTCCGCCATCCAAGCGGCGGCGGTGGAGCAGCTTGGCGCCGCCCTTTCCGCCTGCCGCACGTTCAAGGTGGAATCGAAGCGGTCGGACAAAAGCTTTCCGCTGACCTCGCCGCAGATCAGCCGCGAGGTGGGCGCATATATTTTGGAGAAGTTCCCGCATCTGCGCGTGGACGTGCATCATCCGGATCTGCAGGTGACGGTAGAGGTGCGCGACTTTGCGGCCTACGTCCACGGCGATCAGCTGCCCGGCGCGGGCGGGATGCCCGTCGGGACGGGCGGCCGCGCGATGGTGCTGATCTCCGGCGGCATCGATTCGCCCGTGGCGGCCTACATGATGGCCAAGCGCGGCGTGAAGCTGACGGCGGTGCATTTCGCCTCGCCGCCCTACACGGGCGAGCGGGCGGAGCAAAAGGTCGTGACGCTGCTGGAGCGAGTGTCCCGCTACGCGGGCGGGATGTCCATGCTGGTCGTCCCGTTCACGCACATCCAAGAGGAAATCCGTCGCGCCTGTCCGGAGCAGTATTTTACGCTGATCATGCGCCGCTTCATGATGCGCATCGCGCAGAAGTTGGCCCGGCAGGAGGAGTGCGGTGCGCTGATCACGGGCGAGAGCTTGGGGCAGGTGGCCAGCCAAACGATCCCGGCCATGGCGGTGACCGATACGCTGGCCGAGTTGCCGGTGTTCCGCCCGCTGATCGGCATGGATAAAGAGGAGATCGTTACCGTCGCGCGTAGGATCGACACGTTCGACGTATCGATCCTGCCTTACGAGGACTGCTGTACGGTCTTTACGCCCCGCCACCCGGACACCCGGCCGAAGCTGCGGCTGGTGGAGGCGGCAGAGGCGGCGCTGGACACGGATGCCTTGGTAGAGGAAGCGGTGGCCGGCGTGCGCCGCCGCCGCATCTGAACGCGGCCGAAAAAACGAGCGCAGAGAGGAGCTGAGCACGATGGAGGAGCAGGAGCGCCGCACGGCCGAGCTGCGGTTTTTCGGCCTGTCCGCCGACCTTGTCCGCGAGCGGATGGGCGACGTGCTCGGCGACCCCTCGGCCACGGCAGACCTGGACGTGCGCGGGCAGGAGATCGTGCTGCGGCTGACCGCGGCGCAGCAGGCGCTGGACGCGGCGGCGCAGGCCGCGCGCGAGCGGCTTGGCCTGCACCTGTACAGCACGGACGGCAGCACGCTGTCCGCGCGCTGCGCCGCGCTTTTGCGGCAGACCCTGCGCACCGTCAGTGTGCGCGAGGAGGGGACGGACGGCAAGCTTGCCGCTGCGCTGCCCGGTGCGGTATCCGCGGCCGCGCCGCGGCGCGCGCATACGCGCCGCGCAGACGCGGCCGATGCGGACGGCGGCCTTGCGGCACGTGCGGCACAGGCCGCGCTTGCCGCGCAGCGGCAAAGCGGCACGGACATCGGCGTGTCGGCCGTACTGTCGGCCGATGCCGCACGGCTGGCCGCCGCGCTGTGCGACGGCCGCCGCACATGGACGCGCACTTATGCGGCCGCGCCGGACACCGGCACGGCGGATGCCGCCGGTGCGGCGATGGATCTGCTGCGCCGGTATCTGGAGGCGTATCCGGCGGTCATGGCGGGCGGAACGCCCGTGCCACCGGAGCAGGAACGGGCCCGGCGGCCGCGTTTGCCGCAGCTGCCGGCGGCGATGTTCTTTTCGCGCAGCGACAGCTGGCCGCGCCGCATCGGCAAAGGGGCGGCGTGGCTTTGCGTATTGATCTTGCTGATCGCGCTGCTGCTGCACGGCTACACCCGCATCGCCGCGCCGTCCACCAACAAAAGCTTGCAGGACGATCTGGGGAAGATGTATTGGGACTACACGAACGATCAGTTCGGCAGCAATGCGTCCGCCGCCGATCCCGGCGATATGTCCACGCAGTACCCTGCGGGCATGAGCGCGCAGTTCCGCGCGCTGTACGACATCGACACCGACATCGCGGGCTGGATCCGGATATCGAACACCGTCGTCAACTATCCCGTCATGGCCTATGCCGGCGGGGTGTATGAAGACCACAGCTTCGGCAAGCAGTATTCCGCTTACGGGCAGCCGTATTTCGATGCCTACAGCGTGCCGGAGGACGTGCCGCATCTGCCGGTCAGCCGCGCACTGGTCGTGCGCGGGAAAAACACGCGCGACGGGCAGATGTTCTCCGTGCTGACGTCGTACCGGCGCATCGCCTTTTTGCGTGAGCACGCGGTGCTGGAGCTGAACACGCTTTATGCCACCGGGCAGTGGCAGGTGTTCGCCGTGATGCTGCTGTCGCCGAGTCAGGAGGAAGACCTGCTGGCCAAACGCGGCATGATGTCCTCGACGGCGCTGCTGGGCGGCTTCTATCAGGAGCTGGCGGACCGTTCGCTGTACCGGTGCAGCCTTGTGCCGACGCAGGACGACCGCGTGGTGATCCTGTCCACCAACGCCGGGCGCAGCCTGACGGGGGAGCGGCTGCTCGTCGCGGCGCGGCTGATGAGCGACGGGGACGCGGACGTGACCTATACCGTGCGAGAAACGATGGGC
>JAJXDX010000254.1:3068-3947 GCA_021640185.1 Oscillospiraceae bacterium
GGAACGGCAAAAAGAGCGACATGACCTTCGACAGCGTGCAAACGTCCGGCACGCGGCCGACCGGCGGGACGAGCACGAGCGGCAAGCCGACCGAAAAGCCGACCGAGAGGCCGACCGAGAGGCCGACCGAGAGGCCGACCGAAAAGACCACCGCGTCTGCCGGGACCACCAAGTCGACCGAACCGGAGCCGTCCGCGCCGGACAACGTTTCCGATGCGACCGGTCCGCTGCCGGACAACGGCGGCACGGGCGAGGAGCGGGGCGACGATGCCGAGGCGAAGCCCGGCGCGTCCTCGGACCTTTGGGACGGGGAGTACGGTCCGCCGGATGGCGGCGGGGAGGACTGAACCATGGTGATCTTGGGGATCGACCCCGGCTATGCGATCGTCGGCTGGGGCGTCGTCCGGTTCGAACGCGGGCGGTATCTGCCGCTGGACTTCGGGGCGGTGATCACCCAGGCCGGGATGCCGTTCGGCCGCCGGCTGGAGCTGATCTATGACGGCTTCACGCAGATCCTGCAGCAGCATCATCCGGATGCCGCTTCGGTCGAAAAGCTGTATTTCCAAAACAACAAGACCACCGGCATCGACGTCGCGCAGGCGCGCGGTGTCACGCTGCTCGCTTTGCAGAAGGCGGGCGTGCCGGTGTTCGAATACACACCCATGCAGGTCAAGTGCGCCGTTGCCGGCTACGGACAGGCGCACAAGCCGCAGGTCATGGAGATGACCCGGCGGCTGCTGCGGCTGGAGAGCGTGCCGCGTCCGGACGACACGGCGGACGCGCTGGCCTTGGCGATCTGTCACGCGCAATACGGCGGCACCGCGCTCAAGCGCTCGCTGCTGGGGGCGCAGGTCCGGAGAGGATGATACGATGCTGTAC
>JAJXDX010000255.1 GCA_021640185.1 Oscillospiraceae bacterium
ATGCGCGCCGAGATCCGCGCCGCGCGCGCAGATCGGGATAGCGTGGGCGGCGTGCTGGAAACGGCGGTGCTCGGTGTGCCGGCCGGCGTGGGCGAGCCGTGGTTCGACACCGTCGAGGGCGTGCTGTCGCACGCGTTGTTCGGCATCCCGGCGGTCAAGGGCGTCGCGTTCGGCAGCGGGTTCGGCTTTGCCGGGATGACCGGCAAGACCGCCAACGACCCGCTGCGGATGCAGGAAGGCCGCGTGGTGACGGCCACCAACCACAACGGCGGTGTCAACGGCGGCATCACCAACGGGATGCCGCTGCTGTTCTCGTGTGCCGTCAAGCCGACGCCGTCGATCGCCGCACCGCAGCAGACCGTGGATATCCTGCGAGGCGAGGATGCCGCGCTGTCGATCCACGGCCGGCACGATCCCGCCGTGCTGCATCGCGCGCGCATCGTGGTCGACTGCATGACCGCGCTCGTGCTGGCGGATCTGCTGGCCGGGCGCTTCGGCACAGACTGGCTGTGCGCGGACTGAAGGAGGTTTTTTCGTGGAATTCGGTCTGATCGGCGAGCACTTGGGCCACAGCTTCTCGTGCGAGATTCACGCGAAGCTGGCCGGCTATCGCTACGAATTGCGCGAGCTGCCGCCGGACGCACTTGCCGATTTTTTGCAGCGGCGCGACTTTCGCGGGATCAACGTCACGATCCCGTACAAAAAACAGGTCATGCCGCTGCTCGACCGTATCGACCCGGTCGCCGGTGCGATCGGCGCGGTCAACACGATCGTTTCGCGCGGCGGTCAGCTGATCGGCTACAACACCGACAGCTACGGCATGGAGGCGCTGCTGCGCCGCACCGGCGCAGCGGACGCGCTGCCGGGCGGCAAGGTGCTGATCCTCGGCACGGGCGGCACATCGGCCACGGCGCGCTATACCGTGCAAAAGCTCGGTGCGCGGCAGGTCGTGACGGTCAGCCGCCATCCGGATCCGGCGGCAGGGGAGGTCGACTACGCACAGGCGGCCGCCCTGCACCGCGATGCCGTCGTGATCGTCAACACCACACCGGTCGGGATGTTCCCGCACGGTGACGGCTGCCCGATCGATCCGCAGCTTTTCCCGGATCTGCGCGGCGTGATCGACGCGGTCTACAATCCCCTGCGCACCGTTTTCGTGCGGCGCGCGCAGGCGCTCGGCATCCCGGCCGAGGGCGGACTGTATATGCTCACGGCGCAGGCGGCCAAGGCGGCCTCGCTCTTTTTGGATGATGAAACGCTGCTTGCCCGCACGGACGAGGTCTATCGCCAGATCTTGGCCGAAAAAGAGAACATCGTCCTGATCGGGATGCCCGGCAGCGGAAAGACCACGGTCGGCACGCTCCTTGCCCGGCGCACCGGGCGCACGCTGATCGACACGGACGAAACGGTCGTCAAGGTGACCGGGCGCACCATCCCGCAGATCTTTGCCGAGGAAGGGGAGAGCGCGTTCCGCACCTACGAGCGCGACGCGATCCGCTCGGTCAGCACCGCTTCGGCGCAGATCGTGGCGACCGGCGGCGGTGCCGTGATCGATCATGATAACGTCGATGCCCTGCGGCAAAACGGAAAACTGATCTTTCTCGACCGGCCGCCGGAGGAGTTGATCCCCACGGCCGACCGGCCGCTGGCCTCCACGGCCGACGCGATCCGCCGCCGCTATGCGGAGCGGCTGCCGCTGTACCGTGCCGCCGCCGATCTGACCGTGCACAGCCGCTCGCCGCAGGAGGCGGCCGATCAGATCATCGAAGCCTTGGGCTTAAAGGTGTGAAGGGAGATGCCTTGTCATGGCAAAAAAACATCCGCCGAGATTGCTGGTCATCAACGGCGCGAACCTGAATATGCTCGGCATCCGTGAGCCGTCGATCTACGGTGCGGAGACCTATGCCGCGCTGCTGGACAAGCTGGCACAGTACGCAGGACGTAAAGGCATCCAACTTGACACATATCAGTCCAATCATGAAGGCGCACTCGTCGACCGGATCCAGCAGGCCTATTTCGATAAGGTCGACGGCATCGTGATCAACCCCGGCGCGTATACGCATACGTCGGTCGCGCTGCTCGACGCGCTGAAAGCCGTATCGATCCCGGCCGTAGAGGTACACATCTCCAAGGTCGACGAGCGCGAAAATTTCCGGCAGGTCAGTTACGTGCGCGCCGCCTGCTTCGCCACCGTGATCGGCGAGGGGACGGACGGTTATCTGCACGCGGTCGACCTGCTGCTGGCGCGGCTCGACCAAAACGAAAAAAACGATAACGGAAAAGAGGATGCCTTATGCAAGTAACGATCCGTCCGGGACGTGCCGAAGGTCAGATCGCAGCGCCGCCGTCAAAAAGCATGGCCCACCGGCTGCTGCTGTCGGCCGGGCTTTGCCCACAGCGCAGCACCGTGCGCCACGTCGATCTGTCGCAGGATATTTCGGCCACGATCGACTGTCTGCGCGCGCTCGACGTGCGCGTCGGTGTCCGGCCGGAAACGGCCGGTAGCCGCTGTGTCGACCTGCGGATCGACGGTGTCCGTTCGCTGCGCTCCCGCGTCACCGCGTTCTCCTGCCGCGAGAGCGGCAGCACCATGCGGTTCTTTCTGCCGCTGGCGCTCGTCAGCGGTGCGCCTGGCGTGTTCACCGGCGCTCCGCGCCTGCTCGAACGCCCGATGTCGGTGTACGAGACGATCTGCCGCGAGCAAAGGCTGACGTTTTCGCGCCAAGGCGACCGGATCGTGGTGCGCGGGCCGCTGCAGCCCGGACGGTTCGCCGTGCCGGGCGATATCAGCAGCCAGTTCGTCACCGGGCTGCTGTTCGCGCTCCCGCTGCTGCGCGGCGACAGCCGCTTGGATCTGACCACGCCGACGGAGAGCCGGTCGTATATCGACATGACGCTGGATGTTCTGCAAAAGGCCGGCATCCGTATCGATGAGGATAATGGCAGCTTCACCGTGCCGGGCGGGCAGCAGTATGCGCCGCTCGACACCACGGTGGAGGGCGATCACTCGAACGCCGCGTTCCTTGATGCGTTGGGTCTGCGCGGCAGCGTGACCGTGACCGGACTGGATCCGCAGTCGCGGCAGGGCGACCGGGTGTATCGTGCGCTCTTCGCGCGCCTTTGCCAAGCGAAAAACGGCGATCTGCCGGTCATCGACGTGCGCGACTGTCCAGATCTGGCTCCGATCCTGATGGTCGTCGCCGCGCTGAACGGCGGCGTCCGGCTGACCGGCACGGCACGGCTGAAATTGAAGGAAAGCGACCGCGGCACGGCGATGGCCGCCGAACTGGCCAAGTGCGGCTGCCGCGTCGACTGCGCCGACGATGAACTGACCGTGCATCCGTGCACGAAGGAGCATCCGCTGCACGCACCGGAACATCCGATCGACGGCCACAACGATCACCGCATCGTGATGTCGATGGCCGTTTTGCTGACGGCTGTCGGCGGACAGATCGACGGTGCAGAAGCGGTGGCCAAAAGCTATCCCGGCTTTTTCGACGATCTGGCGCAGCTGGGCATCGACGTGACCAAAACCGAAAACGCCACCGCCGCCGACCGATAACGAACCGCCGTGCCGCCCGATAGCTCCGGGCGGCACGTTTTTTGTCCAGCGAGAAACCACAGCATCTGGTTTATCCGTGCGCCGCGTATGGATCGGCACCCGAAATCGCAACATCGGCAGACCGTCTGCAACGCGCAGGAAGAAGATCTTGTGATCACACCGCAGCACGGATCGTCTGCAGATCCGAAGGAAGAAGATCTTATGCTCCGGTACGAGTACGCAGCTACGGATCATCCGCAGCACACAGGGAAGAGGCAAAAACGTTCGCCGGATAGGCGAGCGAAAGCAGATCCGAACGTCCGAACTGCCGCATTCGCGCCGGATCTGTCCCGGCATAAGACCCCGACATGGGAGCAGCCCACATTTTTCTCCCA
>JAJXDX010000256.1 GCA_021640185.1 Oscillospiraceae bacterium
CTGCTGCTGTCCGGCCTGATGCTGAAGGCGCCTGCCGTGTCGCGCCTGATCGGCGGATCGCCCATGCCGGTGATCCGCGACGGGCGCGTGTGCGCCGACGAGATGCGTCGGCTGCGCCTGACCGTGGACGATCTGGCGGAAACACTGCGGCAGCAGGGGATATTCGACCTGCGTCAGGTGCAGTACGCGATCGTGGAAACGAACGGCCACATCAGCGCGTGGCTGTACCCGGAGCATCAGCCCGCCACGGCGGGCGACGTCGGCGCGCCGGCCGCCGGGGCAAAGATGCCGGTCGTGCTGGTCAGCGACGGGCGCACGTCTGACTGGGGGCTGCAGCTGTGCGGGGTGGACGAGCAGTGGCTGCGGCGGTTCCTTGGCCGGCGGCGGTGTCCGCTGTCCCGCGTGTTCCTGCTGACGGCCGCCAAGGGCGGCGAGGACGCGTTTTTGCTGACCATGGACGAGGTGGAAACGGACGGGGAGAAGGGGGAGCACGGATGAAGCGCCTGTGGCTGGCGGCCGCGCTGCTGGCGGCCGCGATCGCGGTGTGCGTGCTGTCGGCGTGTCATCTGACGCGGCAGACGGATGCGCTGCTGGTCTCGCTAGACGCGCTGGAGGCGCGCTATGCCGACGGCGACATGGCGCAGGCCCGCCGCTGTGCGGACGAGTTCGTGCGGGAGTACGACCGCCGCACGAAGTATCTGCCCTGCTTCCTTGCCCACGACGAGCTATGCGATGCCGAGCAGAGCGCGCACGTGCTGCCCGCGCTGCTTGCCGCAGAGAGCGAGGAGTTCCCGGTGGAATTGGCGCGCTGCCGTACGCTGCTGCTGCATCTGCGCGATCTGGAGCGGCCGTGCCTGCAGAACATCCTGCAGATCAGTCCCCGTTCTGTTCCTTCTGCACATGCGCCTTCAGCGCCGCGAACGTCGCGTCGCTGATCACGTGCTCGATCCGGCAGGCGTCCTCGGCGGCCGTTTCCGCATCCACGCCCAGCCGGCACAGGCACTTCGTCAGAACGGTGTGCCGCTCGTAGATCTTCTGCGCGACCGCCTCGCCCTCGTCGGTCAGGCGGATCGCGCCGTCGGCATCGACGGTGATGAACCCGCCCTTTTTGAGCAGCCCCATCGCGCGGCTGACGCTCGGCTTTGAAAAGCCCATATATTCGCCCACGTCGATCGCCCGAACGAAATGGTTCGACTTCGACAAGATCAGGATCGTTTCCAGATACATCTCGCCGGATTCCTGTAAATGCATCGTTCACCCTCCCTGTCCGGTGTTCTATCCTTTTATTATAAACGCTTTTGCCCGGTAAATCAAGCACCGGGAGCAACTTCCTCCTGAATTTTCTTTTTTCCTTCGTCACCTCTTGACGAAAACACACCGAGGTGATAGGATATAGTCGGCGGTAAGCCGAGGCTCACCGCAGGGAGGTCAGGAAATGGATCGATATACAGTCACGGGAATGTCCTGCGCCGCGTGCAGCGCACGGGTGGAAAAAGCGGTGTCCGCCGTGGACGGCGTCACGTCCTGCACGGTGGATCTGCTGACGAACGCGATGAGCGTGGAGGGCACGGCCGCGCCGTCCGTCGTCATCGCCGCCGTGGAAAAGGCGGGCTACGGCGCGCAGCAAAAGGGCGCGTCCGGCGCCAGATCCGCGGCAGGCGCCGCGGACGAGGACGCGCTGGCCGACCGCACGACGCCGAAGCTTTTACGCCGACTGATCGTGTCGGCCGGGTTTTTGCTTTTGCTGATGTACGTTTCGATGGGGCACATGATGTGGAGCTGGCCGCTGCCCTCGTTTTTGGCGGACGACCCCATGGCGCTGGGGCTGACCGAGTTTTTGCTGACCACGGCCGTCATGGTGGTGGAGCAGCGCTTTTTCATCAGCGGCACGCGCAGCGTGCTGCACGGCGCGCCGAACATGGACACCCTCGTGTCCTTGGGCGCGGGCGCGGCCTATGTCTACAGCACGGTGGTGCTGTTCCAGATCGCCGACGCGACGACGCGCGGCGATCTAGATATGGCGATGCACCACCTGCACGGGCTGTATTTTGAATCGGCCGCGATGATCCTGACGCTGATCACGGTGGGCAAGATGCTGGAGGCGCGCGCCAAGGGTCGCAAGACGGATGCTCTGCGCGGGCTGATGCGCTTAGCACCCAAAACGGCGCGCCGCGTCACCGCGAACGGCGAGCAGACCGTGCCGATCGACGAGATCCGGGTGGATGACGTGATCTCCGTGCGGCCGGGCGAGGCGATCCCCGTGGACGGCGTGGTGCTGGAGGGCACCGGTGCCGTGGACGAGTCCACGCTGACCGGCGAGAGCGCGCCGGTCGACAAAGCGCCGGGCGACCGCGTGTCCGCCGCCACGATCAACCGTTCCGGCCATCTGGTGTGCCGCACGGTGCGCATCGGCGAGGACACCACGCTGTCGCAGATCATCCACATGGTGGAGGACGCCTCCGCCACCAAAGCGCCGGTGGCCAAGATCGCCGACCGGGTCAGCGGCGTGTTCGTTCCCGTGGTGATCGGGATCGCGCTGGTCACGTTCGCCGCGTGGCTGATCGCCGGGCAGACGCCGGGCTATGCGCTGGCCCGTGCGATCTCCGTGCTGGTGATCAGTTGCCCGTGTGCGCTGGGGCTGGCCACGCCCGTGGCGATCATGGTGGGCAGCGGCGTGGGCGCGCGGCACGGCGTGCTGTTCAAAACGGCGGCGTCGCTGGAGCAGACCGGCCGCACGAAGATCGTTGCGCTGGATAAGACCGGCACGATCACGCGCGGCGAGCCGACGGTGACGGACATCCTGCCGGCCGAAGGGGAAACGGAGCAGACGCTGCTTTTGTCGGCGTATGCGCTGGAAAAAAACAGCGAGCATCCGCTGGCCCGCGCCGTGTGCGCGCTGGCCGAGCAGCGCGGCCTGACCGCGCAGCCGGTGGAGGGCTTTTCCGTCCTGCCGGGCAACGGCCTGACCGCGACCCTGTCGGGTGAGGAGCTGCTCGGCGGCAGCCGCACGTTCATCGGCGGGCGCACCGCCATCCCGGCCGACCTGCAGCAGCAGGCCGACGCGCTGGCCGGGCAGGGCAAGACCCCGCTGTTCTTTGCCCGCGGCGGGCGGCTGACCGGCATGATCGCCGTGGCGGACGTCATCAAGCCGGACAGCCCTGCCGCCATCCGCGAGATGCGCGCCCTCGGGCTGCGCGTGGTGATGCTGACCGGCGATAACGAGCGCACGGCCGCCGCCATCGGCAAGCAGGCCGGGGTGGACGAGGTGATCGCCGGTGTTCTGCCCGACGGCAAGGAGGCGGCGATCCGCCGCCTGCAGCAGGAGGGCGCGGTCGCCATGGTGGGCGACGGCATCAACGATGCCCCGGCGCTGACCCGCGCCGATACCGGCATCGCGATCGGCGCCGGCACGGACGTGGCGATCGACGCGGCCGACGTCGTGCTGATGAACAGCCGTCTGTCGGATGTTCCGGCGGCGATCCGCCTCAGCCGCGCCACGCTGCGCAACATCCACGAGAACCTGTTCTGGGCGTTCATCTACAACGTGATCGGCATCCCCGTGGCTGCCGGCGTGTTCATCCAAGCGTTCGGCTGGTCGCTCGATCCGATGTTCGCCGCTGCGGCGATGAGCCTGTCGTCCGTCTGCGTCGTCACCAATGCCCTGCGGCTCAACCTGTTCCGCTTTTCTCCCAAACGGCGGCCGTCCGGCGACGCGGCCACCCCTGCCCAAGACCGAACGGCCGCCCCGGTCATCGCGCCGCCGCAGCCGCAAAATAACGAAAAGGAGCGTTATCCCATGGAAAAGACCCTGAAGATCGAAGGCATGATGTGCGGACATTGCGAGGCGCACGTGCGGCAGGCGCTGGAGGCGCTGCCCGGCGTGGAGAGCGCCGCCGTCAGCCACGAGAGCGGCACGGCCGTGGTCACGCT
>JAJXDX010000257.1 GCA_021640185.1 Oscillospiraceae bacterium
TCCGTCTGGTACAGGCGGCAGGTACAGCCCATGTCGGCCGTGCCGTCGTGCAGCTGCACGGCATAGGCGAAGCGCTGCGGGCCAAGGCACTGGCTCGGCTCCTCGTCAAAGCCGATCAGCAGGTCGTTGTGGATCGGGAAGGTGCCCGTGCAGGCGCGGAACAGCGTCAGCCGGATCCGCGCATCGCCGTCACAGAACGTTTCCGCCTCGCGGATGCCCTTGGTGAACAGCGCCATGCCGCGCCCTTCCCCGTGCACGTCCAGATAGCCCTGCATCGCTTGACGCGACAGCTCCGGCCCGTGCTTCAGATGGTCGTTCGTCACGGGGTCGATCGGGCGCGGGCGCACCTCGAAGGGCGCCTCCCAATCGGCCGTTTCGGTCGCGATGCCGGTGGGGAACGTGACGGAGAACAGCTGGTCGCGGCCGGTGTTCGTCAGCTCCGTCACGAAGTCGATCCGCTTTTTGCCGCGCGTCACGGTGATCGTCGTCGCCACCTCGACGGGGTCCGTTTCCGCCGATCGGCGGTCGCGCGCGGCGTTCAGCCCGCGCGGGATGTCCATGGTGCAGGTCATGCGGCAAACGGCGCGCAGCGCGCTGTTCTCCAGCAGCTCCAGCTTCGTTTTGCCGTGTACGGAGGTCACGGTCGTGTTGTGCATCGGCTCGCGGTGCACCCAGAAGTCGCCGCTCGACCCCACGCTCTCGAACGCGCACAGGCCGGAGGCGGTCAGCCCCGTTTCGTGATCCTCCACGTCGATAAAGCCGTCGCGCAAGGTCACACGGATGCGGCCGTTGTCCATCACGCTCGGGCTCTTGGCGATCGGCGCATACGGGAAAACGCCCTCCGGGAACGGATTGGTCGAGGTCGCGTCGCTGCCCACCTTGCGGGTGACGTGCAGCGTGCGGTAGCTCAGGCCGGGCAGATCCTCGATCGGGATCAGCACCGTGCGTCGGTCGCAATATACCGACTTCGGGCGGTTCGTGCGGTGGATGCTGGCCAGATCGAACTTTTCTTCGCCCAGCGGATAAAAGTCGATCGGCTGCCCCTGCTCGTCGCAGATTGCAAAGCTTTCCACACGCTCCTCCAGCGTCAGCTCCACGATCTCGCTGCGGGTGTACGGCGTCGTGTTCCAGATCACGACGTTGATGCTGCCGTCGTCCGCAAAGCGGATCTTGCGGCACAGCGCCTCGCCCGTGCGGCGCAACAGGCTGTTCGCCAGCGCCTGCGCTTGGGCGATGCGCCACAGGTCGTCGCCCTTGATCTTCGGGTCGCCGGAGCCGTGGACGGAATCGTGCGCGTGGGTGGACAGCAGCAGCTTCCACAGATAGCGCATACTCTCGCGGTCGCTCTCCCCGCCCATGCGGTGCAGCATCACCGTCATCGGCTCCAGCTGCTGCATGATCGTGTTCTCGGCGTGCCATATCGCCTGCTTGATCTCGGTGTTCGTGCCCATCGTTTCGCAGTGGACATGACCGGCCGGGCCAAAGCGCATCTCGCCCGTATAGTGCTGCAATTTTTGCGGATCGATGTCCGCCCGCGCGGCGGCAAAATACGCCTGCGGCGTGCTGTGGACAAGGGCAAGCTCTCCCTCGTGCCGCTCGTTGATCATGCGGATGATCTGCGGGATCTCGCACAGCGGCGAGGTGAAGTCCGTGCCGTCGAAGCCCAGCAGCTCATGCTCGGCCAGCGTTTCATCCAGCAGCGACAGTACGCGCGTGAGCGACGGCTCGATCTGCTCCTCACGGATACGGCGGTCGGGCGTCAGCTCCGTGGCATACCATTTCTTGTGCGCCGGATCGATGAAGTGGCACAGCTTGCTGCCGTCGGTGAACCGGCTCTGCCAGCCGGGCTTTTTCGCATCGCCGCCGAGGATGACGGGAATGTCGAAATCAAAGAAGAAGTTCCACCGCTTCTCGCGGCCCAGCCGGGTGGCGAAGGCCGCCGTGCCGTCCGGTGCCTCCCAGATGAACTCGCTGTGCGGCAGCGCCTTGGCCGACGCGCCCTTGTAGAACACGATGTCGCGGATCCCGAACCCGGCATAGATCTGCGGCAGCTGCGCCATCTGACCGAACGAGAAGATGGAATACCCCACCGGCATCGGCAGGCCGTCCGGGCTGCCGTATTCGCGGCACACCTGCCGCCCGACGAGCAGGTTGCGGATGATGCTCTCCGGCATGACGGAATAGCAGTCCACCAGACTGTACCACGGGCCGATCTGCAGCCGTCCCGCGCGGATCAGCGCGGTCAGCCGGTCGCGCATCTGCGGCCGCAGCTCCAGATAATCGTCCAGCACGATCGCCTGTCCGTCCAGCGTGAAATAGCGGTACGTGGGATCTTCTTCCATGATCCGGATCACGTCGTCGAGCATCTCGACCATCATCAGCCGCGTTTCTTGGAATTCGTGCCGGTGCTCCCGGTCAAGGTGGGAATTCGATACGATATGCAGTCTTTTCATCCCGCACAGCTCCTTTCCTCGGCCACCGCACAAAGCGGCCGGTCGTCCTCCACGGTCAGCCGGGAAAGCAGGCCGTCGCCGCCGATGAAGCGCACGCCCTCCGGCTCCTCGTGCGCACAGCGGCGCACGGTCACCACCGGGCAGTTGTCATGCTGCCAAAGCTTGATGTGGATCTGGCCGGGATCGTCGTCGATCCGCGCCCAGTTGTTGCGCAAAAAGCGGCAGTCCTCGATCGTCACGTCCCGGCTGGCCGCGAACGGCGACATCTCGAAATTCGCCAAAAACTCGATGCCCGCACCGGCATTGTCCGCAAACGTGCAGCGCCGGATGACGCACCCGCGCACGTCCGTTTCAAAGTCGATGCCGCACTCGTCACTGACGCCGGTGTGCGGGATGCGGCTGATCGTCACGTCCTCCAGCAGCACGTCGCGCGCCAGCTGCAGGTGGATCGCCGCCGTGCCCCACGGCGCGTCGCCCGCGCCGCGGTCGATCACGCAGTCGCGCACGACCGCGCCGGTGACGCACTGCAAAAACATGCTCGTCAGCGAAACGTCCGGCACGGTGTTGTCGTGCAGGTGCAGCCGCTCGAACCGCACGTCCCCGAACTTGTTGCAGCCGGTGATCGTGCCGTCACTGTTGCGGTGGTCGCACCAGTCAAGGCCGATGCCCGCGCCCGTGTTCCAGATCTCGCAGTCGCTCACCGTCAGGCCGGTCAGCACGCGCGCGTCGTTGTACGGCGTCGTGTCCGTGCCCGTCACGCAGATCCCCAGCGAAAAACCGACGCGGTCCGGCGCGCGGTAGCTCTGCCACTCCGCCCGGCGGCTGCTCTCGCCGCCGGCCCGATAGATCCCGTAAAAATCGTGCGCCGAAACGCGCCGGATCGTCACATCCTCGTTGCCGTAGCTCTCGTCATAAAACAGTACGATCCCCGCGCCGCCGTCGCACACCTCCATGTCCTCCAACACAAGGTGGCAGGCGTTCTCCAGCCGGACGCAGCGGTCGGCGATGTCGCCGCTGCGCCGGATGACCGGCCGCGCGCCCTCGCCGTATGCGCCGATCGTCACCGGCGCGCCCGGTGCGCCGCCGCCGCGTACGGTCAGCTGCTCACGGAAAACGTCGCCGCGGCGCAGCCGCACGCTGTCGCCCGGCTGCAGCCGCACGTTGCCAAGCGGTGCGAAGCTGCCCCACGCCTCGGCATCGGACAGGCCGGAGGCCGCATCGCTGCCGCCTGTCCGGATATGATAGGTATTCGCCATCTTCCCTCTCTCCATTCCGCACGGTCAGCGCTGCGTGCAGTCCTTCAGGATCAGCTCGTGGATCCCCTTGTCGTACGTGCAGCCCTCGAACACGCAGCCGTCGCACACGATGTTCTTCACCAGGAACTTCGCGTTGCCGCCGCTGGCCTTTTGGCTGTTGATCACCAGCACGGGGGTGTTC
>JAJXDX010000258.1:0-2706 GCA_021640185.1 Oscillospiraceae bacterium
AACATCATTAAAAACAGCACCGTCGCCACAGCGCAGGCATAGCCCATCTCATACCTCTATGCGGTGGTGCAATCCGTCAAGCCGGTGGACGAGATCTTTATCTACCCGCCCCGGTTTTTTGTGACCAGCCCCACCTCGGACAATTTCCTTTCGCTGTTCGATCTGGTGGAAAATTCCCGCATCCCCTTTTCCCGCTATCTGTTCAACAGCGTGTTCGTTACCGGCGTGGCAACGGCGGCGCACGTGATCTTTGCCTCCATGGCGGCGTTCCCGCTGGCAAAAGCGCGCTTTCCCGGCTCGCGGCCGTATTTCGGGATCATCGTGGTGTCGCTGCTGTTCACCACACAGGTCACCTCGCTGCCGCTGTATATCGTGATGGCGCGGCTGCATTTGGTGGATACTTACGGCGCCATCATTTTCCCCGCCATCGGATCGTCGCTAGGGCTGTTTTTGATGAAGCAGTTTATGGAGGGGATACCGGATGCGATGATCGAGGCGGCTCGGGTGGATGGCGCCGGCATGCTGCGTATCTTCTGGCGTATCGTGATGCCCAATGTCAAGCCCGCTTGGCTGACCTGCCTGATCTTTGCCTTTCAGGCGGTGTGGAACGATGAAGGCTCCAACTATGTCTATAACGAGTCGCTGAAGGTGCTGCCGACGATGCTGCATCAGATCAGCGACGGCGGCATCGCCCGTGTGGGCGAGGCGGCGGCAGCCGCCGTGGTGCTGATGATCCCGCCGATCGTGATCTTCGTCTGCTCCCAGTCGCAAATTTTGGAGACGATGGCTCACTCCGGGATGAAGGATTGATCCGACCGGAAAGGAGGAAATGTGCATTGAAGCGTGTGCTGTGTGTGCTGCTGGTGGCGGCGGTGCTGGGCGGCGGCCTGACGGCGGCAGCCGAGCCTTACCAGAGCTATATCTATAACGCCTATGGCGATCCGGTCTACGCACCGGATCTGTACACGGTGCGGGACACCTGGTCCGGCGGCTCCCTCGGTATCGGTGAGCTGAATGAACCGGGAGGGCTGATCTGCGGTGCCGACGGATACCTGTACCTGACCGATACGAAGAATGACCGCATCATCCGTCTGTCTCCGGATCTGACGGAAAAAACGGTGTATACCGCCTTTACCCGCGAGGGAGAAACGCTGGCGCTGAACGGGCCGCGCGCCGTGTTTGCCGCCGCTGACGGCACGCTGTACATTGCCGATACCGGTGCCCGGCGCATCCTGATCGGTAACGTGGACGGCACGGTGCGCGCAGTGCTGGAAAAGCCGCAGTCGGAGCTGTTCCCGGCGGACAAGGAGTTCCTGCCCACCGATCTGGTGGTCACCGGCACCGGGGTGCTGTATGCGCTGTGCGACGGGATCTATCAGGGCGCCGTGGTGTTTGATGAGGATCATCAGTTTGCCGGCTTTTTCGGCAGCAATACGGTGGAGATCACCCTGCAGGTGATCGCGGAAAGCCTGTGGAAGAAAATAGCCACCAAGGAGCAGCGCGCCCGGATGGCACGCTATGTGCCGGTGCAGTATTCGTCCATCGCCATCGACGAGGAGGATTTCGTGTATACCACGGTGGCGTCCACCGAGGACCCCGCCTCCCGGGTGCGGCGGCTGAATCCGTTGGGCAACAATATCCTGGTGGGCACGGACGGCCGCACCCTGACCTTCGGAGATCCGAAAAAGACCACCTATGCCGGCGAAACGGAGATATCCACCCTGACCTCGGTAGCGGTGTGCAGCAGCGGGATGTTCGCCGTGCTCGATCGCACGGGATGTAAGGTGTTCGTCTACAGCCGGGACGGGGATCTGCTGAGTATATTCGGGGGGCCGGGCAATTTCGAGGGCTGCTTCGTGGATTCCACGGCGCTGTGCTTTTCCGGCACGGATCTGCTGGTGCTGGATCAGAAAAAAGGCGTGATCACCACCTTTTCCCTGACCGGCTACGGCGAAAAGCTGCTGCAGGCGCTGGAGGTCTATATGGATGGGCGCTATGCCGAATCGCTGCCGCTGTGGCAGGCGGTGCTGCGGTACGATGCGGGCAGCTATCTGGCGGTGCTGGGCTATGGCAAGGCGCTGTATCAGCTGGGCGATCACGAGCAGGCAATGAAGTATTTTGAGCGGGCGAACGACAAGGCCCGGTATTCCGAAGCCTATCAGGAAAAGCTCAGCCGGGAGATGCGGGCGCATTTTACCGGTATCGCGGTCACGGCGGCGTTGGTGATCGCCGTGCCGCTCGTGCTGCTGCGCTGTCGGTGCGGCAGGCGGATGGCCGCGTGGCTGAAACGCCGCCGGAAGCAGAAAAAGGAGGGAGCCGTATGCGATATGAGACCATGAGCAAGACGCGGTATCTGTTTTATATCCCTCTTCATCCGGTGACCGGATTTGAGGAGCTGAAATTCAACCGTAAGGGCTCCCTGAAGCTGGCAAATCTGCTGTGTGTGCTCACCTGCGTGGCGGTGGTCGTACAGCAGGTGCTGGCAGCCTTCCTTTTCCGGCGCGACCGGGTGGAGGACATCAATGTCCTGTGGCTGATAACGGGAGCGGTGGGTCTGATGTTCCTGTTTGCTCTGGGGAATTGGCTGTTCTGTACGCTGTTGGACGGCAAAGGACGGTTCTCGGAGATATGGGTGGTCACCTGCTATTCGATGCTGCCTTTTGTGGCGGGCTCGATCCCGTTGACGCTGCTCGGGCATCTGTTTAC
>JAJXDX010000258.1:2716-3886 GCA_021640185.1 Oscillospiraceae bacterium
CCTTCTTTTATCACGCTATGATGACGGCTTTGTATGCGTGGAGCGGGCTGCTGCTGTTCATCGGGACGATGTGTGTGCATCAGTTTACCATATCCAAAACCGTTATGACGCTGTTTTTTACGCTGGCGGGGATCGTGATCATGCTGTTTTTGCTGCTGTTGATGTTTACGCTGCTGCAAAATGTATACAGCTTTTTTGTGACGATCTATAACGAGATCTCATTCCGCATTTCCTGAACGGAGGCCTGATCCATGAGAAAAAGACTGATCGCTTTCGGCTTGCTGGCGGCGTTTTGCCTGCAGCTGCTGGGCTGCGGCGCCGGCAGCCCGACCGTCTCCGGGAGCCAAGCGTCGACTGTGGCGGAGATCGGGGACGGCCGGGCGCCCTCGCCCGAAATACAGGCGCTGTGTCTGCCGGAGCTGGCCGGGATGACCGCTGTGGCGGAAAATGACCGGCTGGCGTTGTTTGCCGGACAGGAGGACGGTCGGGTAGCCCTTTATGTCAAGCAGACCGGAGCGGTCTGGAGCTCGGCTCCGTTGCTGGATGAGACGGATGAGCGGCTGACCGAAGCGCAGCGGCGGCTGTTGAGCTCTCCCATCGATATTTTGTATTATAATGCAGCCAACACGGAGCAGGAGCGCAACGGACAGATCGCCTCCATCGGCAGGGGCGGGCTTATTTGTACCGTAAAGGACCATTGTTTGTGCTTCGTGTATATTTTCCCCGACGACGGGATCCAGATCACGGTAGAATTCCGGTTGAACGGCGACGGCCTTTCGGTGAGCGTACCGCTGGATAAGATCGTGGAAAGTCAGGGGAACCGCCTGACCGAGATCTCCCTGCTGCCGTATTTCGGGTGCGGCACGCTGGATGACGAGGGGTATCTGCTGGTGCCGGACGGCAGCGGCGCCCTGATCCGGATGAACAATGGCAAAAGCACCGGCGCACCCATCCAGGAGCCGCTCTACGGCGACGACATCGTGGTGAACAGCGAGCGCCGGGAGGCGCTGCGCCGGTCGATGACGCTGCCGGTGCTGGGCATCCGCCGCAACGGCAGCGGGTTGTTGAACATCGTCACCGAGGGGGACGCCGGCGCGTCGGTCAACGCTTATACGGCGGGAATGAAACGGCGGCTGAATTGCGCGTATTTTTCCTTCAACTACCGGGCAA
>JAJXDX010000007.1:0-9807 GCA_021640185.1 Oscillospiraceae bacterium
CCCTTTTCCTTTTCGCCTTAGTAAGACTTTTCAGCCTTCCAATAAGTAAAACGAAAAGGAAAGGGGATTTGTGACAAATTTTATTGTATAGATTCAATTATTTTTATCATTTCATTTTCCGTCACTGAACCAATGATCTTATATACATAATCTCCATCGGTAATGATCAAGATCCGCTCATCATCCTTTTCCGAAAGCAGCCCATTCTTTCCACCGATGGCTATTTCTTTTACTGCGGCGCTCTCTGTGTCGATGCGATCCGTTTGCCCGCCACTATGCGTCTGGCTGAATAGAAAGGTGGCGCCTTGGACGTCTGTATATATGCGGCTTGCTCCCAAAATATACACCGTTTCTTTTGATACTGTGTATCCTTCCGGAATATAGGCAGGCCAGTGGGGTTTGATGTGCGGCAAGGATTCGGGTGCATTGGAATTAGCACTGTCCGCAAAGACGATCTCGGTAAACCGTCTATACGTTTTTGCAATAAATTCCACAACCGGCTTACGCAGCGCCCTCACACTAAACGTTACCGAGGTTAATCCAAACAGCAGCGCCACCAAAATACACGCTGCTTTTTTCCCGACCGTATTCCACAGAAAATAGCCCGGCTTTGCCTGCTGCTGTATTACCTTGTCCATACGTTCCTCCAAAGAATCCGGCAAGAGAATGTCGGTATATCCCGCCGGCTTCGCAACAGAGCCCAGGTATATTTCATTGTAGAGCATAAACGTCTGCTGTAATTCTTTTGTTCCAATCGTTTGTTTCTTCATTCGTCATCACTTCTCTCCAGCGCATTTCGCAGTTCATTTCGAGCACGCTCTAACCGTTTTCGGACCGCCGCTTGGGAAATATCCAAAAAATCGGCAATTTCCCCGTTGCTCAGTTGATATAAGGCTTTCAGCTCCAAAACATCCCGGGAGCGTTCCGACAGACTGCGGAGCGTCTCCACCAGTGTCATATGTTCCATATGCTCGGATACATCACACCGACCGGTCTTGTACTCCGGCACATCCTCCATCGTGCAGAGTGCCTCCCGGTTTTTCTTTGCCAACATATCCAACACAGTGTTCCTGAGAATAATAACGAGGAAAGCCGCCGTTTTGTGACTGGAAACCTCTTCGATTTTGGATAAATGCCGCAACACTTTGATAAAGCTGTCATGAACGGCATCCTCCGCATCACATGGATTGCCGGTCATACGCAAGGCAACGCCATACATCATCTGTTTATAGCGATGATATAGTTGTTCAAATTTTGTTTTATCCTCATCAGTATCTATTAAACTGAGATAAAAAATCAACATATACATCCCATCCCTTGGAACAGACGATATTGCAAGTCGTTTTTGGATTTCAGAAAACAAAAGATGAGAATATGGTTTGTAACAAAACGACTGTGCGGTAAAAATCTGCCCCGCAGAAAACAAAGAAAATAGTGTTCCCCGAAACAGCTGAAGAATTCACATGCGAAAACCGAAAAACCTTTCAGTGCCATCCGAGCTACAAAACGATTGGCAACGCTGTCGGTATGAGCAAAAACACCGTCAAGAAATATGTAGACGGTTTGGCACAAAAACGGTTGATCACAACCGAATCGACCACCGTGTACACACAAAAAGGCGAAAAGCGCAACGGCAATTCGCGCTATACCATTCGCCCGATCGGGGAAGCGTTGGAGCAGTATTACGAAGAACGACTGATACGGCTGCACGAAGAAACTCGGCGTCAGTCAGCTTTGAAAAAACTCGCCGAATTTGACCGCAAACACGGGAAATCGGCGGTTTGACGGCTCGTCCGAAAATAAGCAGGAGAAAGAGTTGGGGTCGCAAGCGACCCGCAACTCGGGTCACAGCGGACGGCAACGCCGACCGCATAAAGGTTTGTGCAACTTTTGAAGGATATTTCTGAAAAGGCGATTTAGGGGTCGCTCGAATTTTGACCTCGCTGATTTAGGGGTTGCTGAAATTTCTGCGGATTTCGCTGGATATTCGGAGGGGTATGTGATATTGTGTTGTGCTTGGAAAGGAGTGATGTTTATGCAGAGAAAACTGCTGACGAATGGCAATGCGTTCAAGCGCACCGACGGGCGGTGGTGCGGCGTGGTGTGGTATATGGACGAGCACGGCGAGAGAAAACGAAAAAGTTTTTCCGGCACGACCAAAGCAGAGGTTAACAAAAAGATAACAGACTATCTCGCAGACTTTGATAAGCAACTTGCAGAGTCGGACGAGTCCAAGAAAACGCTACAAGACAGTATGCAAAATTGGTTACAAGTCTTCAAGTTTCCGTCCGTGGAGCAGACCACCTATGACCGGTGCGAGTGTAGTGCAAAAAATCAAATCTATCCGCTGATTGGCGAAAAGGCTGTCGGCGACATCACAGCGGCAGATATCAAAAATGTGCTTAATTACTGGATGAACAAAGGCTATGCCTACACCACCGTCAAGAAAACGTATGTGGTACTGAACGAGTATTTTCGGTATCTCTATCGGGAGGAGCTGATCCCGAAAAATCCGATAGCGAATGTGGAGATGATGAAGAAAAGCAATTTCCTATCGGCGCAGAACAAGGAAAACTTACCGGAAAGCGAAACGGTAACGATCTTCACGCCGGAGGAAATCGAAAAATTCAAAACGGAAGCATTCAGTACATTCAAAGACGGCAAACGCAAATACCAACAGGCAGCTGCGTACATCTTAATGCTCAACACCGGTTTACGCACGGGCGAATTACTTGGTCTGCTGAACAGCGACATTGATCTTGAAAATAAAACGCTGACGGTACGGCAGGGCGTAAAGGAAGTGGCGAGAAGAAACGGTGCGGATTTCACCAGCGGGCGGGAGGTGAAAATCGGAAAGCCGAAAAGCGCCACCAGCAAGCGCACCGTGCCGCTGAATCGGACGGCAGTGGCGATGATCGAGGATCTGCGCAAAGAAGCCTATTTCGGCGAAAATATGCCCCTTGTGGCGGACGGAAACGGCAGCTATACCAGACCGGTGAATTTCCGCAAGCGGTACTACCGAATCCTCAAAGCGGCAGGAATCAAGCAAAAAGGGCTGCACAGTCTGCGGCATACTTTCGCCACGAACTTAGTCAACGGGCAAAAACAGCCGGATGGGACGATACGAGCACTGTCACCCCGGCAGGTAGCTGATTTACTCGGACACTCAACCTCTCAAATCACCGAACTTTACTATGTCAAGAAAGATACCGCAAGACTGAACGGGATCACCGAAGGATTTGAGATATAAGCCAAAAATGCCCACCTGAGCGACCGCTCAGGTGGGCAAAACTTGTACCGCAGAAAACAAAGAAGCTCCGGCTGGAACGCAGCCGGAGCTAAAATTTTGATGCTGTTTTGATGATGGTGCAGACGGAATGGTTGTCAACAGATGCCGCCGGATGGGAAATTCGCCCCATTTTTGCGCATCGAAATGCGGCAAAGCAGACCGTGCGCCGTCCTTAGAAAAACAAAGAAAAAGCCCTGAAACCCAGCGGTTTCAAGGCTTTTCCGGTGGCAGGGGCAGAAGGGCTCGAACCCTCGGCACGCGGTTTTGGAGACCGCTGCTCTACCAACTGAGCTATGCCCCTATGTAGGCGGGCCGCCGGGCGGCACGCTATATGAACGGGTCTGGCGACCCCGGTCATGCTGGTGGGCCTTCAGGGACTTGAACCCGGGACCGACCGGTTATGAGCCGGTTGCTCTGACCAGCTGAGCTAAAGGCCCATGGCACCGGCCGCGCCGGTCACAACAAGTATTCTACCACAGATCTGTCCGTTGTCAAGCTTTTTTTGCCGCTACAGCGGAAAAAACCGCATTTTTTTCAAGAAAAAACCGGAAAATGCAGATCCGGCACTTGCAATTTGAAAAAAAGTGTGTTATAGTATATGCCGTTAGTCTATGTAGACCGAAAGAGGTGACAGAAATGAAAGAGAACATCCATCCGTCTTACGGGCAGACCACGATCACCTGCGCGTGCGGGAACGTGATCACCACCGGCTCGACGAAGAAGGATATCCGTGTCGAGATCTGCTCCAAGTGCCACCCGTTCTTCACGGGCAAGCAGAAGCTCAACGATATCGGCGGTCGTGCGGATCGCTTCAATAAGCGTTTCGGCTTGAGCGGCGACGAGAAATAAGATCCCGGCAGTCGGGCTTATCGGGGCAGTGCATACGTGCACTGCCTTTTCTCGTTACCCGAGGGGAGGGATACCGTGGAACAGCAAAGCTACCGCACGGTCGCGGGCGAAGGGACGGCGGAGTTCACCGAAAAGCGCTCGCGCTTCATCGGTACGGTCTGCCCGGTCGCCGATGAGGAACAGGCACAGGCGTTCATCCGCGGCCTGACCAAGCAGTATTGGGATGCGCGGCACAACGTGTGGGCCTACGTCCTGTCGCGCGGCGCGCTGTGCCGCTTTTCGGACGACGGCGAGCCGCAGGGCACGGCGGGCATCCCGGTGCTCGACGTGCTGCAAAAAGAGGGCCTGACCGACGTCGCCGTCGTGGTGACGCGGTATTTCGGCGGGATATTGCTTGGCGGCGGCGGTCTGGTGCGTGCGTATTCGCACGCGGCCAAGATCGCGGTGGATGCCGCAGGCATCGTGCTGATGCAGCCCTGCCTGATGTGCCGCGTGCGCAGCGATTATGCCCGCTACGGTTTTTTGCCCGCGCTGATCGCGGAGCACGGCGGCACGGTGACCGACACCGCCTTCGCGGACGAGGTCACGCTGTCGTTCCGTCTGCCCGCCCGGTCGGTGGCGGCGTTCTCCGCCGACCTGACGGAGCGCAGCGCCGGCCGCCTGACCGTGGAAACGACCGGCGAGTGCTTCGCGCCCGCCGCGCCGTGATCCAAATACGTCCGATTACGTCCGATCAAAAATTTTGCGCGAAAAAAGGGTTTTTCCGTTTTTCGGCGTATAACAAAAATGAGAAACCGACGGGAGGGACGATCATGCCGGAGAAATTTGAGCGATGGGAAGATGTGGAGCACCGCATCCTTGCCCCGTATGCGACG
Source organism: Oscillospiraceae bacterium (assembly GCA_021640185.1). Lineage (GTDB taxonomy): Bacteria > Bacillota > Clostridia > Oscillospirales > Acutalibacteraceae > UBA5905. Next base: position 5,014 of record JAJXDX010000007.1, read on the forward strand.
TTTTCGGCGGACAGCCGCCGCCGGCGGCCGGAGGAGCCGGACGCGCTGCGCACGCCCTTCCAGCGTGACCGCGACCGGGTGCTCCACTGCAAATCCTTCCGGCGGCTCAAGCACAAAACGCAGGTGTTTTTGGCGCCGGAGGGCGACCACTACCGCACGCGCCTGACCCACACGCTGGAGGTATCGCAGATCGCCCGCACGATCGCGCGGGCGCTGCGCGTCAACGAGGATCTGACCGAGGCGATCGCGCTGGCGCACGATCTGGGGCACACACCCTTCGGCCACGCGGGCGAGCGCACGCTCGACCGATTGGTCGAGGGCGGCTTTCGTCATTACGAGCAGAGCGTGCGCGTCGTCGAGCAGCTGGAGAACACCGGCCGCGGCCTGAACCTGACCCTTGAGGTGATCGACGGCATCCTGCATCACACGAAGGGCGAGCAGGCCGCCACGCCGGAAGGGCGGATCGTGCGGATCGCCGACCGGATCGCCTACGTCAACCACGACATGGACGACGCGATCCGCGCGGGCGTGCTGCGCGAGGAGGACATCCCGCTGGAGATCCACATGGCGCTGGGCGACTGCACCGGCGCCCGGATCGACACGCTGGTGCGCGCGATGGTGCGCGGCGGCGAGCAGATCCGGATGGATCCGGCCGTGCAGCCGTATTTTGACGATCTGCACGAATTTATGTACGAGCATTTGTACTATAACCCCAAAGCCAAAAGCGAGGAGAGCAAGGTCGACGGCGTGATCCGCGGCCTGTTCTGCCACTTTGCGGAGCATCCGGACGAATTGCCGGAGGAATACGCCCTTGTGCGGGAGCGCGACGGCACACACCGCGCGGTGGCCGACTATGTGGCGGGGATGACGGACAACTACGCGCTGGAGCTGTATCACGAACTGTACATCCCGCGCGGCTGGGCGATGACGCTGCGCGGCTGAGGAAAGGAGGGACACGCCATGCGTCTGCCGGACAGCTTTATCCAAGAGCTGATAGACAAAAACGACATCGAGAGCGTCGTGTCCCGCTATGTGCCGACGCTCAAGCGACGGGGGCGCAATCTGGTCGGGCTTTGCCCCTTCCACGGCGAAAAAACGCCGTCGTTCAACCTGTATCCGGAAAACTCCTCCTTCTATTGCTTCGGCTGCGGCGCGGGCGGAGACGTGATCACGTTCATCAAACGGATCGAGAACCTCAGCTACATGGACGCGGTGCGCTTTTTGGCGGATCGCGTGGGGATGCGGATGCCGGAGGAGAGCCGCGAGAACGATGCGGTGTCCCGCCTGCGCACCCGCGTGCTGGAGGCCAACCGCGAGGCGGCGCGGATCTATCACCGGGCGCTGTATGCGCCGGAGGGCGCGCGTGCGCTGGCCTATTATCACGACCGGGGCTACACCGATGCGACGATCCGCCATTTCGGGCTGGGGTACGCGCCGGGCGGCTGGACGTATCTGGTCGACCGGATGCGGGAGAAGGGCTTCCGCGAGGACGAGCTGCAGGCTGCGTTTTTGGCGGCCAAAAGCAGCAAGACCGGCCGGTTTTACGACGTGTTCCGCGAGCGGGCGATCATCCCGATCATCGACGTGCGCGGCACGGTGGTCGCCTTTGGCGGCCGCGTGCTGGACGACAGCAAGCCGAAATACATCAACACCGAGAACACCCCGGCCTACAGCAAGAGCCGCAACCTGTTCGCCCTCAACTTCGCCAAAACGGCGGGGCGGGAGCTGAACCTGTGCGAAGGGTACATGGACGTGATCGCCATGCATCAGGCCGGGTTCACCAACACGGTGGCGGCGCTGGGCACGGCCTTCCCGGACGAGCAGATCCAGCTGATCGCGCGGTATGCCGACCGGATCAACCTGATCTTCGATGCCGACGGCGCGGGGCAGAAGGCCACGCGCCGCGCGATCGAGAACCTGCGCAAGACCGGGCTGGACGTGCACGTGGTCACGATCCCGGACGGTAAGGATCCCGACGAGTTCCTCAAGCGCAACGGCGCAGAGGCGTTCAAGCGGCTGCTGGGACAGTCCGCCAATGCCGTGGAATACCGCCTGCTGGAGATCGGCAAAACGAACGACATCCGCACCACGGACGGGCGCGTCGCGTATCTGCGCGCGGCCGTGCCGATCTTGGCGGCGCTGAACAGCCCCGTGGAGCGGGACGTGTACGCCGGACGGCTCAGCGAGCTGCTCTCGGTGTCGAAGGACGCGATCCTGCAGGAGGTCGCCACGGCGCAGAAAAAGCAGCAGCGCGGCGAGCGCTCGCGGGAGCTCGGCAGCATCGTGCGGCAGGAGAAAAAGGAACTGCGGGAGCTCGATCCTTTGGCGGAAAAATATCCCCGCGCCGCCAGCGCGGAGGAGAGCCTTCTGGGCACACTGATCCTGCACCCCGACCAGATCCGCCGCGTGGCGGCCGAACTGCCGCCCGAGCAGTTCGTCACCGACCTTGGCCGACGGATCTATACCCAATTGGTCGAGCGTGACCGGCAAGGGCTGCTGGTGGAACTGAGCTTCCTCTCCGCCGACTATGACGATGCGGAGATGAGCTACCTGACGCGGATGGTGCGCCGCGCGGGGGAGCGGACGGTATCGGACGAGGACATCGACGGATACATCGCCATCATCCGCGAGGAGCACGCGCTGCGCGGGCTGAAGGAGCCGGGCAGCGTGGCCGACGACGACATCAACGATATCTTGGCCGTGCTGCGGGCAAAAAAGCAGCGCGGCGGATGACGAAAAGAAAGGACGGATACGCATGAGCGAGAAGAAGAAAAAGCCCGTAAACGAAGAACTGCCGGAGAACGACGAGGTGCTCGACCGCGAGGACGAGCCGACGGAGGAGGATCTGCTGCTCGATCCCGCGGACACCGAGATGAGCGACGAGGAACTGGCCGCGGAGATGAGCGACGAGGAGTTCGCTGCCGAGATCGGCGAGGCACCCGCGCCGAAAAAGGACCGCAACGCCCAGATCAACGAACTGGTGGAGCTTGGCCGCACGAAGGGCAAGCTGACCGATCAGGAGATCATGGACGCCATGGAGCTGTTCGACTTCGATCCGGAGCAGATGGACAAGCTCTACGAGGCGCTGGAGAAGAACAACATCAAGGTCGTCGACGAGTTCGCGAACGTGTCGCTCGACGATCTCGACCTGTCCACCGAAACGACCGACGCGGATGACGGCGCGACCGTCACCCCCGGCGAGAGCATCGCGATCGACGATCCCGTCAAGGTCTATCTGAAGGAGATCGGCCGCGTGCCGCTGCTGACGCCGGAGGAAGAAACCAGTCTGGCGATGCGCATCATCGACGGCGACGTGCGCGCCAAGCAGCGCCTCAGCGAGGCGAACCTGCGTCTGGTCGTCAGCATCGCCAAGCGATATGTCGGCCGCGGGATGCAGTTCCTCGACCTGATCCAAGAGGGCAACCTCGGCCTGATCAAGGCGGTCGAAAAATTCGACTACACCAAGGGGTTCAAGTTCTCCACCTATGCCACATGGTGGATCCGGCAGGCGATCACCCGCGCCATCGCCGATCAGGCGCGCACGATCCGCATCCCCGTGCACATGGTGGAAACGATCAACAAGGTCAAAAAGGTGTCCAGCCAGCTGCTGCACAAAAACGGGCACGAGCCGACGGCGGAGGAGATCTCGCTGGAGTTGGCGATGCCGGTGGACAAGGTGCGCGAGATCATGCGCGTCGCGCAGGAGCCGGTGTCGCTGGAAACGCCGATCGGCGAGGAAGAGGGCAGCCACCTCGGCGATTTCATCCCGGACGATGACGCGCCCGCCCCGGCGGACGCCGCGTCGCACACGCTGCTCAAGGAGCAGCTGGAGGACGTGCTCTCCTCGCTGACGGAGCGGGAGGCGAAGGTGCTGCGCCTGCGCTTCGGCTTGGAGGACGGCCGTCCGCGCACGCTGGAGGAGGTCGGCAAGGAGTTCGACGTCACGCGCGAGCGTATCCGCCAGATCGAGGCCAAGGCCCTGCGCAAGCTGCGCCATCCCAGCCGCAGCAAAAAGCTGAAGGATTTTCTGGACTGACCGAAAGAGCGAAACGGCCGGCGGGACACGTCCCGCCGGCCGTTTTTCGTGCCGTATCGGTATCCGGATAAAGCGATGCCGCCCGGCTCGTCCGAAAAAAGGACGAGCCGGGCGGCGTTTTTGCGGGGAACAAAACGTGGCAGCCGTTATCTTTCCTCGCGGAAATAGGCCAGCCCTAAGCTGGCGGGCGGCTGATCCTCGCGCTTTTTGCGGATGCTGACCGCGATCAGCACCAGGATCGTCACCACGTACGGCAGCATCTGGATCAGCGGCAGCACCTGCATGGGGACGCGGATGTAGCTGAACAGGATGTACAGCGCGCCGAACAGGTAGGAGCCGAGGATCGCCATCGTGGGTTTCCACGTGGCGAAGATCACGATCGCGATCGCCAGCCAGCCGCGGTCGCCGAAGCCGTTGTTCGACCAGATGCCGTTGCTGTAGTCGACGATGTAGAACAGGCCGCCCAGCCCGGCGATCATGCCGCCGACGCAGGTGGCGACGTATTTGTAGCGGGTGACGTTGATGCCGGCGGCGTCGGCGGTGGCGGGGTTCTCGCCCACGGCGCGCAGGTGCAGTCCGGCACGCGTGCGCGACAGGAAGATGCCCGTCGCCACGGCCAAGATCACCGAAAGATAGACGAGGAAGCCGTAGGAGAACAGCAGCTTGCCGACGTCGCCCAGACTATCCGCGAAGGGCAGCGTCGTTTTGTAGGCGCGCGCGATGTCGGTCAGGGACAGAAACGGCACGTCGCTTTTGAC
>JAJXDX010000007.1:9817-19424 GCA_021640185.1 Oscillospiraceae bacterium
CGCCGAAGGTGGTCAGCGCCAGACCGGTCACGTTCTGGTTAGGCTTCAGCGTGATGGTCAAAAAGCAGTACAGCAGCGACGCGAGCAGCGCGCCCGCCAAGCTGCACAGCAGCGGGATCAGCACGGCGAGGAAGGGGATGACCGGATAGCTGTAGTTCTGATAGAAGAACCCGCCGACGACGCCGGAGATCGCGCCGATGTACATGATGCCGGGGATGCCGAGGTTAAGGTTGCCGGACTTCTCGGTCAGGATCTCGCCGGTCGCGCCGAACAGCAGCGGCGTTCCCTGCATGATCGCGCTTTGGATAAAAACGATCGCAGTGCCCATGTCAATTCCCCTCCTCGACGGCGTCCGCTTTTTTGCGGTGGTTCAGATGGACGCGATAGTGGATGAAGAACTCGCATCCGATGATGAAGAACAGGATGATCCCGGTCAGGATCTCGGAAAAATCGCCGTTGAGGCCGAAACGGGAGCTGACCTCGTCCGCGCCGCGCGACAAAAACACCAGCAGCGCCGTGGTCAGCACCATCATGATCGGATCGAACTTCGCCAGCCACGACACCATGATCGCCGTGAAGCCGCGCCCGTCGACGAGGTTCGCATCGATGGAGTGGGACGAGCCGCCCACCAGCAGCAGCCCTGCGATGCCGCACACCGCGCCGGACAGCGCCATCGTGCGGATCACGACCTTTTTGACGTTGATGCCGATGTAGCGGGCGGTGTTCTCGCTCTCGCCGACGACCGAGATCTCGTACCCGTGCTTGCTGTAGCGCAGATACACGGTCATCAGCACCGTCATCACCACGACGATCAGGATGTTGAGCAGGTATTTCACCCCAAAGATCTCCGGGAACCAGCCGTGGCTGAGCAGGTTAGGCCCGACGACGTTGGAACCGGTCTTGTCGGCGATCTTCAGGAAGAACTCGATCAGCTGGATCGCGACATAATTCATCATCAGGGTGAACAGCGTTTCGTTCGTGCCCCAGTTGGCCTTGAAGAACGCCGGGATCATGCCCCAGATCATGCCGGCGGCGATCGCCGCCGCGGCCATGATCACGGTCAGCAGCCAGTCCGGCACCTTCCCGCCCAGCGAGAACATACACACCGCCGTGGCCAGACAGCCGATCAGCGTCTGCCCCTCGGCGCCGGTGTTCCAAAAGCGCATCCGGAACGCGGGCGTCACCGCCAGCGAGATGCACAGCAGGATCGCCAGATCGTGCAGCGAAACGAGCAGACGTCCCTGCCCCACCGCACCTTGGATCATCGTGACGAAGACCGACAGCGGATCGTCGCCGGTCAGCAGCTTGGTCACGCCGGCGCATACGAGAACCGCAACGGCCAGCGCGATCACCCGGGCGAGGATCGCCGTGCGCAGCGGCACGTGATCGCGTTTGGTCACATACAGCAGCGGCTCGTGATGACGGGCCGCATCCTTTTTCTTGCTCACGGCTCACCCCTCCTTCCCGTCGGCCTTTTTCGCTTTGGCCGTTTGGGTCATCAGCAGACCGATCTCTTCCTTCGTGGCGCTGCGGCCGTCCAGCATCCCGGTCACCCGGCCGCCGCCGATCACCATGATCCGGTCGCACAGCGCCATCAGCACATCCAGATCCTCGCCGACGAAGATGACGGCCACGCCTTCTTCCTTCTGCCGGTTGAGGAGGTTATAGATCAGATACGAGGAGTTGATGTCCAGCCCGCGCACGGGGTAGGCCGCCATCAGCACCGTCGGTGCGCTGGCGATCTCGCGCCCGACCAGCACCTTCTGCACGTTGCCGCCGGACAGCCGGCGCACCGGCGTGTTCGGTCCGGGGGTCGCGACCTCCAGATCCTCGATGATCTGGTCGGCCAGCTTGCGCGGCGGCTCCCGGTCGACGAACACCGAGCGGCCCTTGCGGTAGCTGCGCAGCATCATGTTGTCGATGATGTCCATGTTGCCGACGAGGCCCATGCCCAGCCGGTCCTCCGGCACGAAGGAGAGCCGAACGCCCAGCTCGCGGATCTGCATGGGGGTCTTGTCGCGCAGATCTTCGGTCTTGCCCGTGGCGGGATCCTGATACAGGATCTCGCCGCCGGACAGCTGCTGCAGCCCGGCGATCGCCTCCAGCAGCTCGCGCTGGCCGGAACCGGCGATGCCTGCGATGCCCAAGATCTCGCCGCTGCGGGCAGTGAAGCTGACGTCGTCGAGCAGCCGCACGCCGTCGCGGTTGATGCAGTCGGCGCCGCGCACGATCAGCCGGTCGGCCGGATCGTGCGGCGCGGTGCGCTCGATGTTCAGCGTGATCTTTTTGCCGACCATCATCTCGGTCAGCTCCGCCTCGGACGTGTGCGCCGTTTCCACCGTGCCGATGTACTCGCCCTTGCGCAGCACCGCCACCCGGTCGGACAGGCTCATCACCTCATTGAGCTTGTGCGTGATGATCAGAATGGATTTGCCGTCGTCACGCATCCGGCGCAGGATGGCGAACAGCTTATCCGTTTCCTGCGGGGTCAGCACGGCCGTCGGCTCGTCCAAGATCAGGATGTCCGCGCCGCGGTACAGTACCTTCACGATCTCGACGGTCTGCTTTTCGGATACCGACATGGCATAGATCTTCTTTTTCGGATCGATATCGAAGCCGTAGCGGGCCGAGATCTCGGCCACCCGTTTCGCTGCGTCGCGCAGGCTGAAGCGGCGGCCGTCGTCGATGCCCAGCACGATGTTCTCGGTCGCCGTGAACACGTCGACCAGCTTGAAATGCTGGTGGATCATCCCGATGCCGTAATCGAAGGCATCGCGCGGCGAGTTGATCGAGGCGGGCTGTCCGCCCACCAGGATCTCGCCCTCGTCCGGGTGATAGATCCCGGCGATCATGTTCATCAGCGTGGTCTTGCCGCTGCCGTTCTCGCCCAGCACGGCCAAGATCTCGCCCTTCCGGACGGTCATGCTGACGTCCCGGTTGGCGATGACCTGCTCGCCGAAGCGTTTGGTCACGTGGCGTAATTCAAGCGCGTTCACAACAAACCTCCCCAAATGCGGGATCCCCGCGTTGCTCGTCTTTCGTCAAAATGACGCGGGGGATCCCCGCGTAAAGAGCCCGATCCCCCCACCGGTCGCGCGGATCGGTGGGGGGACATCGGGATCAGTTCTTCGCTCAGCCGAAGTTGGTGTTCAGGTTGGTCACACCGTCGATGGTCAGATCGAAGTACGGCGCGGAGCGGAACAGCTTCGCGTTGGACTCGTCGAAGTAGCCGTCGTGGATGACGTTGCTCTCGGCCGTCTTGTCGCCGTCGAAGTCGATCATGTACTCGGTCATGGTCTTGCCCTCAACGGTGAACTTGCTGGTGTCGAACACGTGCAGGGTGCCGGCAGCGAACGCCTTGACCGCCTCGTCGATCTTGGCGGCGGTGCCCTCGGCGGCAACATCCTGATTCAGGCCGCTGAGCACGACGGAGTTCGCGTCGATGTCACCGCACCAGTCGGCGTCGATCTCGCCGCCGCTGACCACGGTCTCGATGATGTACTTGAAGTAGGGCGCCCAGTTGATCGCAGAGGAAACGATGAAGGTGTTCTTACCGGCGGAGTAGGTGCTGCCGTTGTAGGAGACGTTCGGCACACCGGCCAGCTCGCAGGCGGTGGGGGCGCCGAGGGAGTCGGCGTGCTGGCTGATCAGCACGCACTTGTCGGTCTCGATCAGGGACTTCGCAGCTTCCTGCTCCTTGGACTGATCGTACCAAGAACCGGTGTAGCGGACCTTCATGGTCGCGCTCTCGCACACCGAGCGGGCACCGAGGTAGAAGGAGGTCATGCCGGAAACGACTTCCGCATAGGTGAAGGCGCCGACGTAGCCGATGACGGCCTGCTCCTTCGTGATCTTGCCGCTCTCGATCATCTCGTTGAGCTTCAGACCGGCAGCGATACCGGCCAGATAACGGCCCTCATAGATGGAAGCGAACGCGTTGTGCAGATTCTTGATGCCGCCGGTCTTGGCCGAGGTGCCGGTCGCATGGCAGAACTGGACGTTCGGATATTCCTTCGCGGCACGCGCGAGGAACTGCTCGTGGCCGAAGGAGTCGGCGAACACGACCTTGCAGCCCTTGCTGCCGGCCAGATCCACAGCGGCGTCGTAGCAGGAGTTGTCCTCGCCGATGTTCGGGACGATGACGACCTGCTCATCCTTCAGGCCGAGGCCTTCTTTGACGGACTTGAGCGCTTGGATGAAGTTGTTGTCGTAGGTGGAGTTCTCGTCATGCAGGCAGATCATGCCGATCTTGAAATCGTCCGGGATCTGCACGGTGGTGCTGACGGCTTTGCGGGGCAGAAGATCTTCGCTCATGCCTTTGCGGGCGTTCGTCTGCGTTTCACCGCAGGCGGCCAGAGCCAGGACCATGACCAGAGCCAGAACGATAGCCAGGATTTTTTTCATGTTCTCTTCCTCCGTTTGTTCGTTGATGGATATGTGGATCGCCATCCGGCGATTGGAGATAAGTTCAGTCGGCGAACGTGATCTCGCCGTCGTCGTTCATGGACTGCACGCGCGCTAAGCTTTCTACCCGCACGCCTTGGCTGCGGATGCGCTGCCCGCCGTCTTGGAACGCTTTTTCGATCAGGATGCCCGCCCCGGCGACCGTGCCGCCCGCTTGGCCCACCAGATCGATCAGCCCCTGCAGCGCCTCGCCGTGGGCGAGGAAATCGTCGATCAGCAGCACGTGTTCGCCGCTGTGCAGGAACTCTTTGGAAACGATGACCTGATTGACGTTGCCGTGGGTGTAGGAGCGCACCGTCGCGGCATAGACATCGTCCGGCAGGTTGGCGGTCTTGGCCTTTTTGGCGAACACCAGAGGCACGCCGAACGCCTGCGCCACCAGCGTGGCGATCGCGATGCCGGAGGCCTCCACCGTCAGCACCTTGTCCACCCGCACACCGGAAAAGCGGCGGCGAAATTCCTGCGCCAGCTGCTCCATGAGCGCGATGTCCATTTGGTGATTGATGAAGCTGTCCACCCGCAGCACGTTGCCGGGCGCGACCTTGCCGTCGCGCCGGATGCGATCCTCCAAAAGCTGCATGAGCCTGTCCTCCCCTCGGCGAACAAAAAAACAGGGGCGCTCGGTCGAACGTCCCTGTGTCAATGCAAAGCAGGACAACGGCCGAATGCCGCTGTCTGATCCTCTGCATCGATAGTCCGGTCATTTACGGCGACCGGGTAGAAACTTCAAAACCGTATCATTTGATATATATCGATGTGCCCTGTTCAGTTGTCGCCTTTATTATAACGCGCCGCGGCGCGCTTGTCAATTAGAGTTGCCTCTATCTTTTGCCCGAACGTCAACGTCGAAATTTGTGGAATTGCCACGATCTTTGCGGGTCCGTCAGAGGGCAGCGCGGATCTCGTCGAGCAGGGCGTCCCACGCCTCGGGGCAGCGCACGTGATAGCGCGGGCATTCCTTGCCGCTGACATCGTAGTGGCGGATGACCGCCTCCGGTGACAGCCCCGTTTCGCGGCACAGCCACGAGACGAGCCGCACCAGCGCGGCGTTCGTCACGGCGGAGAACTGCCCGCTCTCGTCCGGGTGGCAGACCTCGACCGCGATCGTGTCGCGGTTGCGTGCGTTGCTGGCCACCGCGCGCTCGCCGAGCGGGACGCACTGCACGATCTCGCCGGACAGGCCGACGATGAAATGGGCGCAGACCTCGGTGTCCGCGCGGGCGAAATAGTTGCGGTTGTTCATCGCCGACGTGCCGGGGTTGCCCACATAGTGGATCACGATGCCGGTCAGATCCGCGAGCGGCGTGCCGCTGCGCGAGCCGCCCACCGGCAGCAGCGCCGGATCGATCCAGTCCGGGATCGGCAGCTCCGCCGCCCGGCGCACCCGCTGTGCCGCCGCGTGGCCGGGCGAGAAGAGCCACAGTGCGCCCGCGCCCACCGCGAGCACCAGCAAAAACAGCGCACCGCGCAGCAGCGCGGTGCGGCTGCGGCGGCTGCGCCGCCGGATCGATTTTTTCGTCATGGGTATCCCCTCCCGCTTATCTTTATGCGCTGTGCGGGCAAAAGAGCACGAGCCGTGTCGGCCGGGCGTGAGAGAAGGCCGCGGTCATTCCGGTGTTTCCTCCGTTTCGTCCGTCCGGTCTGCATCCGTCGGCGCGTCCGTTTTCGGCGCGCGGAAGGCGAACAGCCGCTGCCCCAGATAGTTGAACCCCGTGAACAGCACCATGCCCACCAGCATCGCGACGTTGTCGCGCACCTTTTCCTGCGCGCCGCTGAGCAGATACAGCATCAGCGGCTTGGCGATGCCGTAGGCGAGCAGCCAGCACACCGCGATGTTCAGCACGAAGCGCATCACCTCGGCGAAGGAGCGCCCATGGCTGCGGAACGTGAAATATTTGTTCAGGAAAAAGCTGAGGATGCTCGTCAGGATATAGTTCGCGGCGGAGCTGAGCCAGTACCCCGCGCCGGCCAGATCGTACAGGCCGAACATGATGGCGCTGCCGACGAGCGTGTTGATGACACCGACGAGCAAAAAGCGCCAGAACCGGCCGTCCAGCAGCGGCCGCAGCTTTGCCCATAACTTTTTCATCGTTATCCTTCCTTCGTGACAGAGAGAATAGCAGGCGGCGCCGGAGATCCCCGGCGCCGCCTTGCCCCTTACCAGATCGCGCCGGCCGTGGTCATGCGGGTCCAGCCGTTCGTGCACAGCGGCTGCCGGCCGAACGTCTCCCCGCCGCCGCAAAAGTCGAGCAGCGGCTCGTCCAGTTCCTCGATCGTGTCGATATCCCCGGCCAGATAATGCTCCAGCCGGTCGCGGCAGGTGTCCAGCCGTTGGCGCAGGCCGCCCAAACGGACGTCCTGCACCTCGAAGCCCTGCCCCTTGTTTTCGGCATACCACTGGTCACGCACGGCATCGTGCAGGCGCGCCACGCGCCCGGCGCACACGGCATAGTCGCCGATCAGCGCCGCGATGGCGCCGCGGTCGCGCGCACTGTAGGCGGCGCGGGTGCGTACGCCGAGCTCCGCCTTGATCGCCAGCACCTCGCACAGCCGCGCAAGGGTGGCGAACAGGTAGCCGTATCCCGGCGTGTCCTCCAGCGCGCTCAGTTTTTCGGCGCAGGCGGCGTAGCTGTCGCCGCAGCCGGGCGTCAGCGTGCTGTCGAACTTGCCGGAGAACGGATCGCCGTACAGCAGATACTTATCGGGATTGAGGTGGTCGTTCGGGTCGCCGCCCGGCGTGCCGGGCAGATCGAACAGCATCGCCTGCGTGAAGGTCAGGCCGAACCGCGTGGCAAAGGCGCGGGCCACCGCGTCGTCGTCGCAGCAGCCGCCCGCGGCGCACGCCGCCGAAAACAGGGAAGGCAGCAGCGTGAACTTGCTGCATTCGCCGCCGTCGTCGCCCCACATGGTCAAGAATACGTCCTCTATGCCGTGCTCGCGGCAGCTTTGCAGCGCCGCGCGGGTGGCGGAGATGCTGTAGCCGTTGTGGGGCGCCAGCCCCGTCCACGTCCACAGCCCGCCGGCGAACCACGTGCCCTCGTCCAGTTTTTTGTGCGCCGTGATCATGCTGTCGTAGCGGTTTTTATCTAAGGAATAATAATCCCAGTAGATCAGCCGGACGTTTTCCGGGATCTTTTGGCGGATCTCGTCGGCGCGCGCCATGTCGGTGCTGTAGTATTCGCCGCCGTTCGCCAGCCGGAAGAACATATCCGACCACATCATCAGCGTGAAGCCGTATTTTGCGCCGATCTCCGCCACGCGGCGCAGGTGTGTCAGCAAGATCTCGCAGCGGTCCTGCTCGCCGTGTAGGTCGTAATACCGGCCGCGGCCGAGCATATGCGCCTCGTCCATGCCGATGTTCACCGTGCGGGTGGTCAGCGACTGCGCGAGCGACGAAAAGCAGCGGTCGATCAGTGTGTACACCCGCTCGTCCCCGGCCAGCAGGATATCACCGGTGTCGACGTGCGGCGCGTATGCCGGCCAGCCGACGATGGCATTGAGGTGCGCCAGCGTCTGGATGCACGGGATGACCTCCACGCCGCGCTCGGCGGCATAGCGGTCGATGCGGCGCAGCTCGTCCTGCGTGTAGCGGCCGCGCAGATAGCCGAAATACGGCTCCTCCGGCACCTCGTAGGTGTCTTCGGTATACAGCAGCACGCTGTCGTAGCCTAGCGAGGCGGTCAGGTCGATCCACCGCTCCACCGCAGCGGGCTTCATCACCGCGTTGCGGGAGCAGTCGATCATCGTGCCAAAGTGGCGGAAGGGGATCTGCCCGCCCGTCGGGGCGGTCTTGACGTTGGTCTGCATGGCTGTTCCTCCTTATGCCGGACGGTGTCCGGTCTGTTTTGGGAAGATCAGAACGCGATGCGTTCCTCGATATACGCAGTAAGATCCTCGACCTTCACGCGCTCCTGCTGCATGGTATCGCGGTCGCGCACGGTCACGCAGCCGTCCTGCTCGCTGTCGAAGTCGTAGGTGATGCAGAAGGGGGTGCCGATCTCATCTTGGCGGCGATACCGCTTGCCGATGGAGCCGGCCTCGTCGAAGTCGACCATGAAGCGCTTGGCGAGCGTGTTCTGGATCTCCAGTGCCTTGTCACTGAGCTTTTTCGACAGCGGCAGCACCGCCGCCTTGAACGGTGCCAACGCCGGATGCAGGCGCAGCACGACGCGCACGTCGTTTTTCTCCGCGTCCACGACTTCCTCGTCATACGCGTCGCACAGCACCGACAGCACCGTGCGCTCCACGCCGAGGCTCGGCTCGATGACGTAGGGGATGTAATGCTCGCCCGTTTCCTGATCGAAATAGGTCAGATCCTTGCCGGAGGTGTTCTGGTGCTGCGTCAGGTCGTAATCCGTGCGGTCGGCCACGCCCCACAGCTCGCCCCAGCCGAAGGGGAACAAAAACTCGAAGTCGGTCGTCGCCTTGGAATAGAAGCACAGCTCCTCGGGATCGTGGTCGCGCAGGCGCAGGTTCTCGTCCTTCAGGCCGATCGACAGCAGGAAATCGTGGCAGAAGCTGCGCCAATATTGGAACCACTCCAGATCCGTGCCGGGCTTGCAGAAGAACTCCAGTTCCATCTGCTCGAACTCGCGCACGCGGAAGATGAAGTTGCCGGGCGTGATCTCGTTACGGAAGGACTTGCCGATCTGCCCGATGCCGAAGGGCAGCTTGCGGCGCGTCGTGCGCTGCACGTTGACGAAGTTCGTGAAGATGCCCTGCGCCGTTTCCGGCCGCAGATACACGGTGTTCTTCGCGTCCTCGGTCACGCCCTGGAACGTCTTGAACATCAGGTTGAACTGCCGGATATCGGTGAAGTCATGCTTGCCGCACGTCGGGCACGGGATGTCATGCTCCTCGACGAAGGCCTTCATCTCCGCCTGTGAGAACGCGTCGATCGGCTTTTCCAGCGTATAGCCGTTCTCGGCGCACCAGTCCTCGATCAGCTTGTCGGCGCGGAAACGCTCGTGGCACTGGCGGCAGTCCATCAGCGGATCGGAGAAGCCCGCCAGATGGCCGCTGGCCACCCACGTCTGCGGGTTCATCAGGATCGCCGCGTCCAGACCCACGTTGTAGGGGTTCTCCTGCACGAACTTCTTCCACCACGCGCGCTTGACGTTGTTTTTCAGTTCCACGCCCAACG
>JAJXDX010000259.1 GCA_021640185.1 Oscillospiraceae bacterium
TTACATTGACCATATCCATCATATCCACACTCCTTTCTTACTGCTTACTGATCGCTTTGAACTTGCAGTTGCCCATGCAGACGCCGCACTTGAGGCACTTCTCGGCATCGATCGCAAAGCTGGGCAGCTTATGTCCGGGCGCGACGTAGTCGGTCTTGTGGATCGCGTCGGCCGGGCAGTTACGTGCGCACATACCGCAGCCGATGCACTTGTCTTTATCGATGACGAAGGTCAGCAGGTGCTTGCACACCCCGGCCGGGCACTTCTTGTCGACGACGTGGGCGATGTACTCGTCGCGGAAGAATTTCAGCGTCGAGAGCACCGGGTTCGGCGCGGTCTGGCCCAGACCGCACAGCGAGTTCGTCTTGATGTAATAGCACAGCTGCTCCAGCTCGTCGATGTCCTCCAGCGTGCCCTTGCCGCGGGTGATCTTGTCCAGCTTCTCCAGCAGGCGCTTCGTGCCGACGCGGCAGGGCGTGCACTTGCCGCAGGACTCGTCCACCGTGAACTCGAGGAAGAACTTCGCCATGTCCACCATGCAGGTGTCCTCGTCCATGACGATCAGGCCGCCGGAGCCCATCATGCAGCCGATGGCGATCAGGTTATCGTAGTCGACGGGCGTGTCGATCAGCGAAGCGGGGATGCAGCCGCCGGAGGGGCCGCCGGTCTGCGCGGCCTTGAACTTTTTGCCGTTCGGGATGCCGCCGCCGATGTCCTCGATGATCTCGCGCAGGGTGGTGCCCATCGGGATCTCGACCAGACCGGTGTGCTTGATCTTGCCGCCCAGCGCGAACACCTTCGTGCCCTTCGAGCGCTCGGTGCCCATCGACGCGAACCACGACGCGCCGCGCAGGATGATCTGCGGCACGTTCGCGAACGTTTCCACGTTGTTCTCGACGGTCGGGCAGCCGAACAGGCCCTTGACCGCCGGATACGGCGGACGGGGCCGCGGCTCGCCGCGGTTGCCCTCGATGGAGGTCATCAGCGCCGTTTCCTCGCCGCAGACGAACGCGCCCGCGCCCAGACGGATGTGCAGATCGAAATCGAAACCGGAACCGAAGATGTTCTTGCCCAGCAGACCGTTCTCTCTGGCCTGATCGATCGCGATCTGCAGGCGCGCCACGGCGATCGGATACTCCGCACGGACATAGACGTAGCCCTCGGTCGCGCCGATGGCGTAGCCCGCGATGGCCATCGCCTCGATGACGCTGTGCGGGTCGCCTTCCAGCACGGAGCGGTCCATGAACGCACCGGGATCGCCCTCGTCCGCGTTGCAGACGACGTATTTCTGCGGTGCCTTGTTCGGGGCGCACAGCGCCCACTTGCGGCCGGTGGGGAACCCGCCGCCGCCGCGCCCGCGCAGGCCGGAATCGGTGATCTCCTTGATGACGTCCTCGGGCGTCATCTCGGTCAGCACCTTGCCGAGGGCGGCATAGCCGTCCATCGCGATGTATTCCTCGATGCGCTCGGGATCGATCACGCCGCAGTTGCGCAGCACCACGCGGTTCTGCGTTTTGTAGAATGCGGTATCATTGAGAGAAACGTTGCCCTCCACCGGCTCGTCGGAGCCGGTGTCGTTATACACCAGCCGCTCCACGATGCGGCCCTTGAGCAGATGCTCGTGCACGATCTCGTCGACGTCCTCCGCCTTGACGCGGCTGTAGAACGTACCGTCCGGATGCACGATGACCACGGGGCCGAGCGCGCACAGACCGAAGCAGCCGGTCTGGATGATCTTGATCTCGTCCTGCAGCCCGCATGCCGAGATGCTGTCGGCGAACGCCTGCTGGATCGCTTTGCTGCCTGAGGAGGTACAACCGGTACCGCCGCAGATCAGAACATGAGTACGGATCATATTTCTTCTTCCTCCCTGCTTATGTCCGGTCGACCGGTCGACCGTTTTTGAGGTGCTCCTCAACGATACGGGCGACCAGCTCGACGGTCACGTTCGTATAGGTCACCTTATCGCGGCCGTTCTCGTATACCTCCACGATCGGCTGATCGGCGCAGGCGGCGGTGTCGCCGGTCTGGGTCACCGTGACGCTGCCTGCAAGACCGGCCTCGTGCACCTGCTCGACGAGGGCATTCAGCACCTCGCGCGCACCGGCGGCGATACCGGCGGTCGCCATGCCGACGACCACGCGCTTCTCCGCCGTGCCTTTGCGCAGGGCGACCTTTTCCTGCATTTTATCGCGGATCGCCTGCAGCTCTGCCAAAGAGTTCATATCTTTTCTTCCTTTCCCTGTGATGTTCCGTATCCGCTCCCGCCGTGCGCCGCAAGCGCCGCGCGGAGCAGTTCTCGCCTTGTGCAGCCGTCGGCCGGGCTTTCGGCCGGCCCCGGCTGTCGGGTATCGATCGCCACCGGCGCGGCGTTCTGCCGCCGGTGGCACAGGATGTATCGCATTTGCGGGTGCATGGCGGTAAGCGCCAGCAGCGTGTCGCCGATGCTGCCGAGGGGCGGGCAGTCGATGTGGTCGGTATGGAACACCGCCGTCACCGTCGTGCCGCCTCCCGCACGGGAGCGGACGGTCATGCCGCCGCCGGTCATCTCGGCGCACAGCCGAAAAAGCGGCAGCCCCATGCCGACGGTCCTCTCCCCGCCGCGGCGGGTGGAAAAAAACGGATCGCACGCACGGGCCAGCGTGGCCGCGTCCATGCCGCAGCCGTCGTCCGCGATCGTGACGGTCAGCTCCCCCGGCCGCTCGTCCAGACGGATGGCGGTCGTCGCCGCGCCGCTTCGCGCCGCGTTCTCGGCGATGTCGAGGATATGCAGCGAGATCTCGTTCACGTCGCTCCCGTTCCCTTTTCCAGCACCCTGCCGACCAGTACGGCCGTTTCGAAAGCGCCGGCCGGGCTTTGCAGAAGGTTCACCTCATGTCCGCACGCCGCCTGCACCAGATCGTCGCTCGGCGTGACGCCGCCGGTCAGGATCAGGCAGGACGCCATCGTCCCGTAGGCGGCCGCCGCCATCGCGGTGTTCGGCAGGCTGGTGATCAGGGCATAGCCCTCCCGTGCCTTCGCGATGGCCTCGCTCGGCCTGTCGCCGACGAAGCCGCCGGTGACGGCCTGTCCGCCGTCCGAAAGCACCGTCGCGGCAAAGCCCGTCGCCGCGATGAGTTCATCCACCGTCATGCCGTGTTCCTCCGTGCAGGCATCCGTCAGGCGCCGTATTTCGCCAAGATCCCCGCGACCTCGTCCGCCGTCAGGCGGCCGTAAACGTCCTCGTTGACCGTCATGACCGGCGCCAGACCGCACGCGCCGATGCACCGGCACGCCGTCAGCGAGAAGCGGCCGTCCGGCGTGCATTCTTCCGCGTCGATGCCCAAGATCTCGGAGATCTTGTCCATGACCTCGCCGGAGCCTTTGACATAGCACGCCGTCCCCAGACAGACCGAGATGTGGTTCTGTCCCTTGGGCGACAGCGCGAACTGCGCATAGAACGTCGCCACGCCGTAGACCTTTTCCAGCGGGACGCCCATCCCGTCGGCGATCATCTGCTGCACCTCGATCGGCAGATAGCCGTAGATGCCTTGTGCCTCCTGCATCACGCCCATCAGGCGGCTGGCGTCATGCCGGTTCGCCTCGATCACGGCGCGCAGCTTCTCCTCCTGCTCCGGCGTACCGGAAAAGGGGATGGCGCTGATCTTTTTTTGCATTTGCTTGGTTCCTCCTTACGTTTTGATCCCTGAATGATCGATCGCTGCAGCGGGCGCGTTGCGTTTTCGGGCAGAGCCAAAACGTATGGGAAGTATCGATATCACGATCATCGATTTCGCGCCGATCGCCGGTATATCCGATATATCCCGCTATGCCCTTTTTGATATGCAAAGCGCTGACGCATACAGAGCCGTATAGCATTATAACAC
>JAJXDX010000260.1:0-1070 GCA_021640185.1 Oscillospiraceae bacterium
GTATGCGTCTGCTCGTAGGTATGCACCAGCTGCCAGCAATCGTCCAGCGAATAGGCACCGCCCGCCTCCAGTCCGATCGGCTTGCCCGCGCGCATGGCGGCCACCGCCACCTCGACGTGGGCCTCCCACGCCACAGCCACATACACCGCGTCCACGTCGTCGCGCGACAGCACCGCGCGGTAGTCCGTCGTCACGAACGGCCGCGGCGCGCCCGCCTTTTCCAGCCGGTCGGCGGCGGCCTGCGCCCGGTCGGGCAGCAGATCGCACACCGCCGTCACCGCCAGCCCTTCGCCGAGCATCCCGATGACCGGGCTGTCGATCATCACCTCGCCGCGCTGTCCCAGCCCGATGATCCCCAAACGTACCGTTTTCTTTTCCATTTCGTCACACGCACCCTTCGTCGGCCGGCATCCCGGCCATATCGGGTCTATCATACCGCCGCGCACGCACGTCGTCAATGCACGATCGGACAAATTATCTGCACATTCGGCGCAGCCAATAGCTCGGCGTGCAGCTCCACGCATGGCAGGCGCTGTTGAGCACGGGGGACGCATAGGGCGTGACCCGCTCGTTTTTCGGATCGAAGCACTCCGGGCAGCAGTCAAAGCCCGCGTCAGCGATCTGCCCCCAGAACCTGCGGATCAGCACGAGCATCTCGTCGGTCATGCCGCAGGCATCGAGCGCCTCCAGCTGATAGTGCATCATGAAGGGCGAGGACGGCCGGATCGGCGGATCGGCCTCGGCCGTGCGGATCAGCAGCGCCAGCGCCTGACCCGTCGGCAGCGCGCCGGACAGCGCCGCCCAGATCTGCGACTGCCACGACACCTCGCCCTCCGCCGCCAAAAACAGCCCGCTCGCGCCGTCGCGCCGGGCAAGCAGCGCCCGGTCGCTGTCGGCGGTCAGCGCGGCAAGGCGCGCGCGCTCCTGCGCCGGGCGGCCAAGCGCCTCGGCCAGCCGATCCATGCGCCGCAGCACATACGAAAAATACCCCAGCGCCGCCGTCCCGCGGTCATATTTGCCGTGGTCCATGAAAAACAGCGCATCGAACGAGCCCCTCTCCCGGTCCAACA
>JAJXDX010000260.1:1080-2065 GCA_021640185.1 Oscillospiraceae bacterium
GTCTACCGCCGCCAACGGATCGTCCGCGCCGCTCTCCCGGTCGAACACCGACGCGGCGTAGTCGACCTGCGCCAGCGCCACCGGATACAGCTCACGCACCAGCGTCATGTCCCCGGTGTTTTGCCGATAGTCGTCCAAGCACAGGCCAAAGCACAGCGAATAGTCCAAAAAGAACCACTCGTCCACATACGGCGGGCTTTGCGGAAAGATGCAGGACGCGACGGTGCCGAACACCGTCGGATGCTCGGCGAACAGGTGCAAACACCGCCGCACCGGCGCCGGATCGCCGAATGCGGCATAGTCGACCAGCGCCTGCAGCCGCAGATCGCCGATCCACAGCCGCCGGTCACGCTTCGGCCCGTCCTCGAACACCTCCTGCGCGCACTCCGCCAGCGTCCGCAGGCACATCTCGTCGATGTGCCGCAGCAGGGGATCGGCCGTGTCCAGCGGCCGTGCCTGCGTCAGGTCGAGGGCGGACACGGCGTCTGCCCACATCCCCTGCAACAGCACGGGGAAGCGCAGCGGATCCGTGCGCTCGATCTTGACGTACCGGAAGGCGTAGCGCCGCTCCAGCGTCCCCTCGCACGGCAAAAAGACGTACGAGCGTTCCTCGTTCTGCAGCCAGCTGACCGACAGCGTTTCCGGGCTGTCCTCCACCGTTTCCATCAGCTCGATCGGCATCTCCGCAAAGGAAAAGCGCAGCCTCGTCGGCGAATCGGCGATCCGCCGACCGTCGCCGGAAAGCGAAAAATGCAGATAGCCCGTACAGTGCTCGCCAAAGTCCAAGATCACCGGCTGCCCGTTCAGCGTCAGCGGGAACGCCGCCTCGCTCAGCCGCACCACGCGGTAGCCTTGGAAGGCCGCACCGTCTGCCCGGATCTCGACCACCGCCTGCGGCTCTGCCCGGCGGTGGTACAGCGTGACCGGACGTTCCTCGTCTTTTTTCGTCATCTCGTCCCTCCGTTCGGCACGCCCCGGCGCAGGA
>JAJXDX010000260.1:2075-2995 GCA_021640185.1 Oscillospiraceae bacterium
GATCAGCCCTTCACCCCGTCGCCGGAGGACATCCCGTTCTGCAGCTGTTTTTGGAAAATGGCATACACGATCAGAATCGGCACCAGCGCGATCGCCAACCCGGCGAACGTGCGGCCGTAGTTGACGTCGTACGTGCCGGAATTCGTCAGGTACGACAGGCCGATCGCGATGGTGTACTTGGCCGGATCGTGGATGAAGGTCAGCGCGGTAATGTACTCGTTCCACGTGCCCATCACGTTGAGCAGCGCCACGACGAACAGCGACGGCTTCGACAGCGGCACGATGATCCGGAAAAAGATCGTGAACTGCGACGCGCCGTCGATGGTCGCAGCCTCCAGCAGCGCATCATGGATTCCGCGCACGAAGCCCGCCATCATGAACACCGAAAACGGCATCCCCGTCACCGCATAGATCACCGACAGCCAGAGCAGCGAATCTGTCATCGCCAGCCTATCCGCCATATAATACAGCGGCACCAGCATCAAAACCGACGGCACCATCATCGCGACCATATAGAATTTTTCCAGCGCACGGACGGCCCAGTCACGGTATTTGGCGATGACGTAGGCGTTCGCCCCCACGATCAGCAGCGTGATCGCCAGCGTGACCGCCACGGTCAGCAGGCTGTTGCCGAAATAGGCGGCGAAGTTCGCCTCCTGCCATGCCTCGACGAAGTTCTGCCACCGCGGATGTGCCGGCAGCGCCCACGGCGAGGCGAAAAATTCCTGATTGCTTTTCAGCGACGTATACAGCACCCAGATCAGCGGGAACGCGACCGTCAGGCCCCACAGGATCAAAAACACCCGGACGACCCCGCGGCCGATCCGCGTCGACAGCGGCATACGCAGCGAGCTTGAACGTTTACTCATCGGCACCGGACCTCACAGACATCACGCGGTCGACGATGAACGACGCGACCG
>JAJXDX010000260.1:3005-3818 GCA_021640185.1 Oscillospiraceae bacterium
GCATGATGACGGCCGCGGCGTAGGAATAGCCGACCTGCGGCCACTGGCTGTCAAAGCTGTTTTGATACACGAACATCCCCATCACGACGGAACTTTCGCCCACCGCGTCGCCCATCATCGCCTTGACCAGCGTGAAGCTGGACGCGAACGACTGGAACAGGATCGTGATCACCATAAAACGTGCCTGCTCCCACACCGCCGGCATCGTGATGTAGCGCAGCTGCATCCACTCGCCCGCCCCGTCGATCGTGGCGGACTCGTACAGCTCGCGGCTGATGCCGTTGATCGCGGTGATCATGATCAGCATGAACAGGCCGATGCCGCACCAGCTGGCCACGAAGGTGATCACCCCGATGGGGTGGGTGTAGGTCCACCCCATCGGCGGGATGATCCCGTCCAGCCCCACGGCGCGCAGCAGCGGATCTAGGATACCGAAGTTCGGATCGAGCACGAACGTCCAGATCGTGGTGATGACGATGACGCTCAGCACGTTCGGGATGAAGAAGATGAAGCGGTAGGCCCCCGCCTCAAAGCGGGAAAAACGCAGTCTGGTCAGCGCCACGGCAAACAGGATCGTCAGTGTGATGATGATGATCTCCTTACCGAGGATGATAAGGAAATCGTTTTTGATCGCCGACAAAAACAAGGGATCCGTCAGCACGTTCAGATAGTTCTTGAACCCGACGAAGTTATCCATCGTCAGCTCGTCATAGCCCGACCACGCGAAAAAGCTCGTGTACAGCGACGACAGGATCGGATAAACACAAAATAGCAGATACAGCAGCAGCGGCGGCAGGCAGAACAGCCCGAAGA